>NZ_JAYMNS010000060.1:0-6230 GCF_036941035.1 Candidatus Merdisoma sp. JLR.KK006
AATTTCCGGTACGGACTACTAGTTATTGCGGAGTAAAAACACCTGTATACTCTGCCCAGTACAAAATATTGTACGATAAAGCTATTGCAGCCGCTTCAACGCACCCTGGATTCTTCTTGAAATCGGCCGAGAACATATCTCTAAGCCATTTGTTTCCATCGGAATAGAAATAATCCAAAATCTTCGCACTGATAGCCGCCTGTTCCCAATTTCTAAAGCCCAAAATCTCTTTAAAATATTGATAGCGCTTATCATATTTTGAAGCGTCACCGTAATATACCTGAAGGCATTCGGATAAAGACGGAGTCGTACGAAGCAGTTCACGAATGGCATAGCCATCCAAATCCGCAATGAGATCATAATAATTGAACTGCCGAGCATCTAAAACGGATGCAGCATCCGGTTCCGATTCCCCCACGTTTTCCACAGCCCAGGCGAGGAATCCGTTCTCTTTTCCATTCACATAGATCTCATTCACAACAGATGCAAAGTCGCCGGCCCATGCCGCCCAGTCACCTGGCACGGGCGACATCAAATAACACCTGATTACAATTGCAAGATGAGGAAGCTCGAATAGCCCAAGATGTCCATCCTTGACCAGCTGTGGACGAACGGTTCGCTCCAAGTCATCGCCTTGCCCTTTTTCTACCGTGGTATAAATATACGGCCGGAGCGTTATGACATGCTCATTTTTTGCATGATCTATATTAATATGCCTAATGAAATGATCATCCTTGGGTGCAATGTACTGCCACTTTAAATCATTGTATGCGTACTGGCTCAAATAATCGCAAATTACCCGTCCGCAGATCCTTTTCTCTTCATCCGTTGGTTCCGTAATATTATAAAAATCATAATATCGTTCCTCAAGCCAGGCGATTGCCGGAAGCAAATCCAAAATTCGAATCGTCGGCTTATCCGTTCTAAGTCCGTCTTCACTTGGATTATAAGGAGGCTTGTAACTGCTGACAACCGGAACAGAATCTACGGAGCTGACACCCTCCGCATTTTCAGACGCCATATCATAATCCAAATCAAAAGAAGTACCCGCAATGGGATAACCTGCCACTTCATGATACTGCTCAAATGCCCAGTTTTCCGGCATGCGGTATCCAAGATTGCCGCTGTAGCCCGTAGACATATCGGAAACAAAGCACTTCGTACCGGGATAGGCGTCCTGTATCTTTCGGCAGGTATTTCTTGCACCGTAGACGCCGGCCTTGTAGTAATTGGAATTTTCCAGGACCTCATGGATTCCTTCAAAATAGGGAAGCGCATAAGTAAAAATCTGGTCTTCCGTCATGTCACAGTCAACGGCAAAATATAAAATTGTATCCTGCTTAAATCCAAGAGAAAGTGCCGCATTTACAGCCTTGACTGCGTCCTCTTTCCCGGCCGATTTATTAAAATCCGTGGCTTTATTAAAGCTCTCCTGGTAGATTGGGAAAATTTTGAACCCCGCAATCAAAAGAATTCCCACCTCTTCAGGCGTAAGGGCCTTATCCAATCCTCCCGGTACACGGGTTAAATATCTTCCAATATATCGAAACCCCCGGCTAAATAATTGCACGGCAACATTTACGTCCATGATCCTTGCTTGACAGTCGCAAGCGTTCGGAGTCCGTTCCGTATCACCCTTGCTCTGAAGCAGCGCTCCCTAGGTACGCCGATTGACACTTCCCAGCCTGACCATCGCATCGGAACCCAGGCACATAAATTTCTGAAATGCGGTTACGACGTTTGACAGCTCGGCATTATAAACGCCGTCAAATCCGCCGGCTTCATATCCCTTGCAGTAAAAGGCTCCTCCAACCATTTTCGATTGGAGGGTCCTTTGCCGCTGATAATTTCAGCATATTTGCCACTCCCTGTGGAAGTCTCTAGATACTGACAGTTGAGCCAGTGATAATTTACCCATCCTTACTTTTTTCGGTGCTATATTATGCACCATAAAGACAAAAATTGGATTTGATCATGGAGCCGTTTGCCTCGTAATTCAATGTCACGAATCCATCCTGCTTGGAAACATTAAACCCAGCCTGTTTATATCCTACAATCTTAAAGTTCCTGCGATTTGTAGCTCCACAGGTTGAATCTTTAGAATAGACATAATCTCCTACAGCCAAAACGGTTTTAATTGTTCCATTGTTGTCCAACACTGTCAACGCACTCCTCGTTTTAAAACGATAGCAGGTTCCCAGTGTAGGATCCGTAACCTTTTTACCATACAGGTGCAATGGACCTATACTAGTTCTTCTGTCAATAAAGCCCTGAACATATTTGCCTTCGCTATTCCGGAATCTGATTTCATTCACATTCTGATAGCCGGTTGTAATGCCAAGACAGGTAAATACCTCCCCATTATAGAGCTTTCCAATTTCACTTCCTTCTTCACAACTGGACATCCAGTATACATTCATAATGCTACCTTCATTTACTGCATGATAACCCATAGTATATCTCCTTTCACAATCATCTGTATTTTTCGTTATTTACTTTTGGCTTCTATAGCAAAGTACACGGCAAACGTATTTTCACGCCATTTTCACCGGTAAACCATTGCATGAAATCACCCCCTTTAGTATAATAAAAGAGGTTGATATGCTTAAAATGTAAATACCAAATGGAGACATATTATGAAAAAATACTTATTTTTATCCCTATTTATTATACTAACCGCCTGCGGCAAGCCCTCTGTGGCAGAACAGCAGCCAGACAATTCAAAAACATACAGTATGGAAGAACTGCCTTCCGATAGTGAAATGACTTCCGAACTTATCACCAATGAAACCGAATCCAATGCAATATTTGAAGGTTTGCCTGATAAAGAGGCGGCTGATTATGAATTGCAAAACAAAAATTATTATAATAAAGACCTTATTTATCTGAACGGCTTCTATTACTGCTTACATTCGGATGGTTTATATACTAAAAAAGAAAAGGATACGGAATGGGAGCTTATATATGAAACACCAACTACATTGCAAAAAGGTATCCGGAATTTTGGCAGCTATCTTTATTTCTTAACCCCGGCTTCCATAGAAGACGGGAATGAAATTAACGTTCCCAAAACCCTATGCCGTTTCAATCTTGATACTCTGGAAGTCGAAAATATAATGACATTAGACAAAAAAGTGGTAGATTTTACGATTTATAATGATGCCATTTATTTTATGGTTCAGGGCAATTTAGCGACTGCACATTATGAGGCTTACGGGTTAAACGAACAGGGGATGATTGGAGAACAGCTGACGGAGATTTCTCCGGACTTTATATGCCAGGATGCAAATGAATATCATATACTGGCAGACAATAATGATCCGAATGTCAAAGAACTGAAGGAAGAAGTTCTGCCTACCCCGGACTCCGCCGTTATGCTAAATGGGTATGTTCTCCTCAGCGGTCATCTAAATGAAGCTGAAAATAACTTTTTTTTAAAAAGCTGCAAAGATAACACGGAAGCATTCCTTTTTTCTGCAACCGCCGTATTTCTGGTAACATCGGATGGGATTTATTATTAGCCGGAAGGTGGTTTCTCCTTGGAGTACTATTCTTTTGAAACGGGCAAAAGTACGCCTTTCGTATCATTCGAAGAGTCTATTGATTTATATCCTTTAACATATGATGCCGACTGGCTCTATGTTTACAATATATTTGAGCCGGAAATTTCAAGAATATCGAGAAATACGGGAACGATCGAGTCCCTAAAAGAATATGAGATGCAAGATTTCTGGAATTGCTTTGTTTGTGAAGGATATTTATATGTAGATGGGCAAATCATAAATGCCTCTTAACATTTCTGGTTTTGCTGCTTTGCGTTAAAAATCATTTATAGCTATCTCAAAAATATTTCTTCAGGATTTTCTTTTAGGTATTCCGTTTGCAACGCAACCAGAATACCTTTAAATTGATCCAAGATGATTCATTAAAATATCTTATCCCAACTCGGTGGTATAGACATACTCCACAGTTTCCGTAAATTCATACACCAGCGACATAAGTAATACAGCATAGTCCCTTATTCTTGCGGATTTCACCTCCACAGGCAATGTCCTTGAGATCCCATCACCCGTACCGTATTTCTGAAGTGGATAATATATCTGAGCTTCTATTGCTATCATGTTTTCAATATATGCCTCCCAGCCTTCATAAGCAGCATAGAATTCCTGATAATCATCTTCTGTCAAATATTCTTTTAATATGTTTAAAGAATGACTAATCTCAGCTTTCCAGGCTTCTTGATACTTCAATAATTCTTTTTCCATTACACATAAACGCACGGAAAAATTTTCCATATCAGAATCTTCAAAATTTTCAGAAACTAATTCAATCTCTTTCTGTACAATGCTTCCCGTATGACTATTTGAATCCCAAAAGCCGGGAGCACAGCTCGAAGCTACCATGCATTCTCCGGAGCTTTTTATTAAAGTTCGATCTTGCTATATTCCAAACTCTGTGACTAAGAGTACCCACAGCACCTTCCAGCCCCAATGGATCCCAATAGGTTGTCGGATTCCTGTAGCAGTACTGATACCAGTTCAATCCATCCTTAATCGGGTCCATCGCAAGCCAGGTACGGTTGTTGGCATCGTAGAACCTCGCTTCCGCAAAGTAAATGTCAAGGATCGTGTCATAGATGTGCCCCGTAAAGGTCGCAAATACGTAGTTGCCGTGGTCGTTGTTCAGAAAATAGATCTTTGGGGATTCTGAAATAATACCCGAATTTTTTAGAAGAATATTTAATTTTTGCTTTCAATTTTCAATGTAAAACGCATTTATTTGTCGATACCTTAATAGCTATAAGCAACATATTTTAAATTTTTGAAATATTTTCTAATATAATTTTTATCCCTTCCTTTACTATTTGAGTAATTAGAGCTTGTTCATCTTGACTCCACTCCGGTTCAAAATCATCATTGTCTTTTCTTATCGCTGGTAAATTACAACCATAGAATAATTTGTTATAAAGAGATGCAATATTTTTTCTTTATAATCTCCTAAAAAATTTATGTTTAACGAATTCGTCATATCAGAAACAATATTCCAAAAATCCAATAACAAATGACAATTCAAATTTTGAAAATTTAATAATACTAATTCATTACACACTATCGTTGCATTTCCTGCCAAAATATAGCCAAATCTATCCGCAAATATTCTAGCAGAAAAAGCATCATCAAAAGCTCTTATGCAATTCCCCTTTTCGTTTAACACAAAACCATCTGTATCTGATTCATACCATAACGTAAAATAAGCTCTCTTTTCAAAGACTAATTCTACTATATAGGTAAGCGCTTAATTTTCGACCGTCACACAAAAGGGGGGGGTTATTAACCTATAAGTAATTTTTTACTACATCAAAAATGCCGCAGTTGGGTTTAGCAACTGAAGCATCTTGACAATTCACATACGATTTAACTATTGCGAGCGGTTATTCATTATTGTTTTGGCTGCCGGCCCGTCTCTGGATCTCTGCTTTTAAAGCCTCGTTCCAGGGAGCGAGCTGTTCCAGTTCTTCATCCGTCATCTGATCGTTCGGCT
Source organism: Candidatus Merdisoma sp. JLR.KK006 (assembly GCF_036941035.1). Classification (NCBI taxonomy): domain Bacteria; kingdom Bacillati; phylum Bacillota; class Clostridia; order Lachnospirales; family Lachnospiraceae; genus Candidatus Merdisoma; species Candidatus Merdisoma sp. JLR.KK006. The sequence goes on from NZ_JAYMNS010000060.1 coordinate 5,542, forward strand.
GATGCTCAAACAGGAAGGTAAGATAGTGGTAAATATTTACTTTATTTGCCTTAGCCATTTCTACCATTGTGTAGGCCATGGCGCTTGCCTGGGCTCCGGCCGGCGTATCACAGAACAGCCACCCTTTTCTCCCTACTACAAATGGACGGATAGAATTCTCGCTTAAATTGTTTGAAAAACTGCATCGCCCATCTTCCAGATAGGTCATAAGATGTTCTTTTCGATTCCGGATATAAGTCACTGCTTTGTCCAGACGCAAGTTGCGCACTGGGGTCTGCTTTTCAAGCCACGACAAAAAGCCTTCAATGATCGGCTTTTCATGGGTGAGCCGGGCTTCCTTGATGGCATCGGACGTTTTATATTTCTGACGGATCTTGTCCTCTTTCTCAAAAAGCTGGTTGATATACATGACTCCCTGCACCGAGGGCTGTGTATAATCCAGTTGTTTTCCTTTCGGGATCGCATCGATCAGATATCTGCGGATATGTGCCCAGCAGGCGAGCCGTTTTGCAGCTGATACTTTATTGTAACCACTGTATCCGTCACACATCAGATATCCCTGAAACCCATTCAGGAAATCTACCGCCGTATCACCTGCACGTGTTTCGGAATACTTGTAGATGACGATCGGAGGCTCTCCGTCTTCGCCGCTGCGAAACAGCCACATATTATGTAACTACTCACATAAC
>NZ_JAYMNS010000061.1:0-5890 GCF_036941035.1 Candidatus Merdisoma sp. JLR.KK006
GGAATACCACCATAAAAAGAGAAATTAGAAAACCCATAAAACAGAATGAAACACAGCGATTAAGCCAAGGAGCACTCCCTGGCTTTTTTGTTTGCACAGTTCCATACAGAGAAAGTAAATTACAAAATCAGCACAAGGAACCTGCGGCAGACAGGGGAAAAGGAGGAAACAATCAAAATGATGGACTACGAAACTTTCAAAGAAGTGGCAAGGGAGCAGCTTCTAAACTACATGCCAAGCGGATTTGAGGGCTGCACGGCAGAAATCCGCCCGGTATTAAAAGTGAATCAAAAGCTGGATGCCTTGGAGCTGTTTGCTCCTATGAAAGAGAGCAGACAGCGGACGAACGTAAAGCCCAGAATCTATCTGAACTATATGTACCAGGATTACAAGAAAAGCGGAGACTTAAAGGAAACCCTGCAGGCGGCGGCACTGGAGCTTAAGGATGCCTACGAAGATGAGATCATGAAAAACGGGCACGGCCTTTTGGAAAACGCAAAAGAAAAATTGGTGGTACAGCTTATCAACACGGAGCAAAACAAGGAACTGTTAAAGACCCTCCCCCACAGGCCCTTTCAGGATCTTTCCATCGTGTACCGTCTTGTGGCAGAGATACTCCCTGGGGAAATCCGGTCATCCCTCGTGAATAAAAATCTGGCAAAGCAACTGGGAATGGAAGAAAGCGATCTGTATGAAGCGGCCATCCACAACACAAAGCGGTTATTTCCGCCGGTAATAAAAACCATGAATCAAGTGCTCTGGGATATGGTAGGGGACTTTATGCCGATTGAGGTTATGAGTATGGAGGTGGAAGAAGATGCTGTGGGGAACCTGATGTATGTAATCAGCAATGAACAGCAGATAAACGGGGCGGTGTCCATACTGTATGAGGAAGAATTGCATGGGCTTTCGGAAAAGCTGGGGGCTGACTTATATCTTATGCCCTCATCCATAAACGAAGTGATTGCCGTATCCGCTGATTTTGGGGATCCGAATGAGCTGGCACAGATGGTTATGGACATTAACATGTCAGCAGTGCTTGTGGATGAAAGACTGTCCAATCAGGTATACCACTATGACAAGGAACTGCGGGAAATCACCCTTGCCACGGACATGCCAAACAAGAGACTGGATCGGATTGTGGCAGAGCCGTCCCTTGCTTACGGGACAAAGCAGTCCAGATAGGAAAGAAATGAAAGAAGAAATCAGAGAGGTTACAATGGAAGAACTTTTCGCATTCATAAAGGCTCAGACGGGGGATTTTCTAATCCGTGTGGAGCCGGAAAAGGAGGAAAGCCTTGGAGACCAGGGAGTCGTTTCAGCTTGATGTGGTATCCGTGCGGCTTGTGAGAGACGCTCCCCTGTTTTCAGACAGAAAGATTTGCCGTCCGGAGGATGCAGTCGCAGTGGTGGGAGAGGTTCTTGGAGAAATGGATCGGGAGGTGTTATGTGTGCTCAACCTGAAAGAAGACGGAACCCCCATTAACTGCAATTTCGCAAGCATAGGGGCAATTAATAAAGCAATAGCAGAACCCAGAGAATTGTTTAAAAGTGCCATTCTCTCCAATGCGGCAAATATGATACTGGTTCACAATCATCCAAGCGGCAATGTCATGCCGTCAAAGGAAGACACCATGCTGACGGACCGCATCTTAAAGCTGACAGATTTACTGGGAATACCGCTGTTGGATCACGTCATCGTAGGGGGAAACAACAGATGCTATTTCAGTTTTCACGAGAAAAAAATGATGGAACGGCCCAAGATCTCCGTGATTCAGAATTATGAACAGCTTGAATTTAAAAACCAGGCATTGGCCGCAGAACCCAAAAGAGGGAGATAATCTATGGACAGAAGAAACAGTTTTACCCAGGAAGAACTTGCCGCTGCAAAGAGTGTAGATCTGACAGCCGTTGCATCCAGTCTTGGCTATACGGTAAAAAAGATTGGGAATTACCACACCCTAAAAGAGATGGATTCCATCCGTATCTACAACCGTAAGACCTGGTTCCGGTGGTCCAGGGAGTATGACAGGGGAGAGAACGGCGGATCGCAGATAGATTTTCTGCGAGTGTTCGCAGGGATGGAGGTGAAAGAAGCTGTTTTCTGGCTCCTTGACTTTGCGGGATATCAAAGGACAGGCGGCTGGGAAACAAGGAATCAAATCATGGAGCCTACGAAAGAGGAAAAGAAAAAGCCGTTTATACTGCCGGAGCCTGCTGAGAATAATGGCTGTCTTTACCTGTACCTTAAGGAAGTAAGGAAGCTGTCAGGGGAAGTTATTAATTACTTTTTAAAGTCGGATCTCATCTATGAGGAGAAGCGTTACCACAACATTGTTTTCAAAGGCAGGGATAAAACCGGAATTACACATTTCGCAAGCATGCGTGGCATATCGGGTACAAATGGAAAAGGCTTTAAATGTGATGTTGCCGGAAATGATAAAAGCTATGGCTTCAACGTCCGTAATGACAGCAGTACGGAGCTAGTGGTTTTTGAGGGAGCCATTGATCTGATGAGTTATATGGACATCTACAACGATTTTCACACCAACAAGCTTGCCCTTGGGATGCTGGCGGATGCTCCCCTGGAGACGTTTTTAAAAGAGCATCCACAAATCCGGAGCATCAAATTCTGCCTTGACAATGATGGGCCTGGCAGAGCCGCAGCGGAAAAGCTGATGCAGAAATACGATGAAGCAGGCTACGAGGTGGAGGATTGTCCGCCGCCAAAGGGCTGTAAGGATTACAACCTGTTTCTGCAGAAGATAAAAGAGCTAAGCGGCCAGATCGGAAAGGAGAAGAGAGCCGTGCGTTGAAAAATGTGGGAGCAGTAAAAGTCAACTGAAAAAGTCAACTTAAGCTTCTCGATTTCAACTTAGCAGGAAATTTCTGGAAGAGGATGGAAGCGGACATGGACTGAAAAAGTAAGTTGAATTTTGGAAAATCAGTTGAAAAAGTCAACTGAAATTCCTGTTTTCAACTTAAAATATCAACTTATCGTATAGGATAAACGGGGTTTTAGGGGTGTTCCCCTAACCAGAGGCACTTGTATTACAAAGTGCGTATCTGGCAAATTCCCGTTGGGAATTTTAAAAGAGCCGATGCCGGGAAAGGGAATCGGAGCTTTTTTTATACACAAAACCGGAGAAAGGAGGTGGAGTTCCTGGCCAGGGAAAAGATATCTGACTCCCTTTTGCATGGATTTAGAGCAAAAAGCAATCGAACGGGTAAGAACGGCATCCGAGATGTCGCTTGCCCTTTACGGAAGTCCTCTCGTCGTGACGGACAGCGGAGGAAAGGACAGTGCCATATGCAGGGAGATCGTAAGGAGGGCGGGCATCCCCTATGAGGTACAGCACAACCTTACCACAGCGGACGCACCCCAGACCATTTACTATCTAAGGGAGAATTTCAAACGTCTGGAGCAAAGCGGCATTCCCTGTCAAATTAATTATCCTTTTTACAAAGGAGAGCGAGCGACCATGTGGAAGCTCATTCCCATAAAGAAATTTCCACCCACAAGGATACAGCGGTATTGCTGTCAGATTTTAAAGGAGGGCGGTGGAATGGGGCGGTTTATCATCACGGGCGTTCGTTGGGATGAGAGCGTAAAACGCAAAAGCAACCGGGGAATCTTTGAAAACTTTACAAAGGATCCGGGCAAGAAATTGATCTTGAACAATGACAATGACGAGAGACGGCTTCTTTTTGAGAACTGCTCCTTAAAGGGAAAACGGATCTGCAACCCTATTGTGGACTGGAAAGACCGGGACGTGTGGGAGTATATCGAGAGTGAAAGGCTACCCGTCAATCCCCTCTATGAGATGGGCTTCTTTCGTGTGGGATGCATCGGATGTCCCATGGCCGGGAAAATCCGGTGGAAAGAGTTTTCCCTGTTTCCCACCTACAAGCATGCGTACATCCGGGCATTTGACAGGATGCTGGACTGCATACATGCCGGCGGTTCAAAGACCAGATGGAAGACGGCGGAGGACGTGTTTCTCTGGTGGATGGAGGTGGAACAAGTGGAGGGGCAGTTAAAGCTTGAGGATTTTGAGGAATGGAGAAGTGAAAACGGTAAACAGATGGAATTGGAATAGGAGGCAAGCCATTTGAAAGAAACAGACAGGAAGAAAAACGCAGGAGGGCCAAAGCCTTTTCAAAACGGAAAGGCACTTGCTGAATTTTTAAAAGAAACATTTCCCATTACGGAACAAGAGGGAGAGACGTTGTTAGGCTGTGTTAAGGAACAGTCAATTTTATTAGGGCAAAAAGACGGGGAGTTGTACCGTGGAGAACAGGTTTCGGGGGAAGAGCAGGGCAAAATACACTGGGAGCTTGATGCCATAGAAGATGTGATCAATTCCGCCTGCGAGTACAATTTTGAAGCCATCTTACAGCTTACCCAGGATTTGATGGACACCGAGGACAGGAAGACGTGCAATGGGATCAGTGCAAGGCTGAGCCGCTTTTGCACGGATGAAGTGATTCTGGATAACCTGTTTGACCGCACGAAATACGGAAAGGAGATCGAGGAACTGGCCCGGACACTGGCGGAGGAATTTATCCGGGATATGGAATCCAAGGACGGGATTGACGGTGCAATCGAGAAAATGAAAGAAGCCATAGATGCAGGAAAGGATCCGCTTCCGGACGTCTCCCTGGCATTAAAACAAAATACAGAGAGGTCACGCTAGATGCCGGAGGGAAAGAAAGAGATCATCAAGCCATTCCGCCTGACCCGAAAAGAAGCGGACAGATTGAAAGAGCAGGCACGGGAACGGGGGATGAAAGAATCGGAATACCTCCGCCTGCTCCTCTCGCAGAAGCCCAAAGATTATCCAGAAATCCGCATCCTGTTAAAAGAGCTGATCGGGGAGGTCAGTGCCATTGGGAACAACGTGAACCAGATAGCAAGGAACCATAATTCAAAGCTGTACCGCATGGAGGATCGGGAATTTTTACTTGCCTGCATGAAAAAGCTGAACCTGACGGTTCAGGCGGCGGTGGATAAAATAGGGGACTTGTAAAAAGGCAGGGAGCAAAGGCGGCAGAAAAAATGGCAATCAGCAAGATTCTCTATATCGGTGACTGCGGTGCAGGGTACGCAGGGAAGCATTTAAAGCAGGCCCTTGACTATATCACAGATCCGGACAAAACGGACAACGGGCGGTTTACAGGCTCCTTAAACTGCCAGAGGGAGCAGGCATACGAGCAGATGCATCGGACCAAGGAGCAGTTTGGAAAGACCGACAAGCGGCAGGGATACCACCTTATTATTTCCTTTGCGGAGGGAGAGGTGGATGCGGACACGGCCTTTGAGGTGATTGGAAGATTTGCAGGGGAGTATCTGGGAAAGAATTATGAAGCCTTATATGCGGTGCATGACAACACGGTACATGTCCACGGCCATATTATTTTTAACAGCGTCAGCTTTAGAAACGGTCTGAAATACCGCTATAAAAAGGGAGACTGGGAAAAGGAGATACAGCCCATCACAAACCGGTTATGCAGGGAATATGGCCTTTCAACCATTGAAATATCCGAGGATGGGGCGAAGAAATCGGAAAAGTACCAGGAGTGGGAGGACTTTCGGAATGGGAAATATATCTGGGCCGACATGATAAGGCGTGACATTGACGCATCCATCCTGCAGGCGGCAACCTATGAATCCTTTTTGTCCATACTGTCCGGCATGGGGTATGAGATAAAGAACGCATACCGGACGGAGGGAAAATACCTGGCTATCAAGCCCATGGGCATGAGCAGGTTTCGGCGTTTAAGGTCACTGGGGGGAAATTATACGGAGGAACGGATTCGGGAACGGATCCCACAGGAAACCCTTTCCTCCCTATTTAGTCAAGTCTTTTTCCTTATTTTTCAAGGATTT
>NZ_JAYMNS010000062.1:0-4997 GCF_036941035.1 Candidatus Merdisoma sp. JLR.KK006
TTTTATTAGATTACAGGATAATATCTTGTTATTCAACACTATTCAAATTAATATGAGGAACGATATGAGAAAGAAGGATTTTGAGTACAAAGTAGCACTTTCATTTGCGGGAGAGCAACGTGATTATGTTGAAAAAGTATCAAAAGAATTAACCAGACTTAATGTTAAACATTTCTATGACTATAAAGAACAAGTTGATCTCTGGGGTAAAAATCTTATACAATATTTGGATAGCGTCTACTTCGAGAAAGCCTTGTATTTTGTTCCATTTATTTCAGCAGAATACGTTGAAAAAGTATGGACAAGATTGGAAGTCAGTTCAGCTTTAGATCGAAACAAGAATGAATCACGCCCTAATTTTCAACAGTATATTCTCCCAGTACGGTTTGATGATACGAGAGTTCCTGGCCTTGTAGGAAGTATCGCTTATATTGATGCCAGAAAATCAACACCTCGAGAATTAGCCCGTATGATTTATGAAAAACTAAATGGGAATAAAAAAAAAGCAGAAACTGATAGCGAGGAAGATAACACACAATTTCTTCCTATAAATTACAATAATAAAATCAATGCAGATAAGTTGAAGGCAATGGAAAATGTCTATTTGCTTCAAAATAAATCGCACGCAATGATTGTTTATGGCGAAAAAGGACTTGGGAAAAGAAGTTGTACTCAATGTTTTATACAAAAAAAGAAAAATGTTATAAAAATATATCCTAATCTGGAAAATCGATTTCAATTAGAATCAGTCATACATGCACTGAAACTAGATACAAATGGTGTATCATCTGATTCGGACTTATGTTTTGAGGAAAAGATAAAAAAAGAATTTTTTGCTGTTTGTAAAAAGAAACCGATGATTGTTTATGTTGAAAAATTTCAAGATTTTGATTCTCAAACAGCCGCGTTTCTTGTCGAAATAACTGAAATATTATTGAGCCGCTTTCCAAACTTTCAAACATTCGTAATATTTGAATTAGATATCCAGGAAAACATGGATGCGCTTATTCCATTTTATAAATTTTCTCCAAGTCATACAGACTTTATATATTTTAACAGACTTGGCACTGAGGAATTAAAACATTACTTTTTTAAAGCATTAGGTAATATTAGTATATCCGATGAAAATCTAACATACATTTTAGATTCCTCTTTTGGAAATATTATGTATCTAAACATAGCTATTAATTATTTAAAAGGAGAAAATTATATTCTACTTGACGCTGGGAAATATATCTGTGATACACTTCCATCCGGTATATTAGCGGATGTTTTAAAAGAATTTATTTTGCAGCGTTACGATAGACTGGATCAGACACTAAAAGAAGTGCTTTCAAAATCCTCTATCATAGGAAATGTCTTTAATGCTGAACTGCTTTCAAAGCCATTCCAAATTATCAATGCGGATAATATGTTGCAAAAAATCGAGAAAATTTCTCAATTGATTATTCATCCGGATGATTTAACATATTCTTTCGAAAATAATGATGTATATAATTTGATAAAAAACAGTATATCACCGGAGCTACAAAAAGAATGGCATGAAATTCTGGCAAACTATTATAAGAAGTTATTGAAAAAAGAACAGCGGCGCAAAGGTCTAAAAGCAATTGACCGCGAAATTGCTGCGTTATATCCTATTGCAAAACATTTCAAATATGCACAGAATTATGATGCCGCAATCATATATTACATTGAGCTAGTTTCAAAATATGAAAGAATTTCTGACTATATACATGAATTAGCTGCAATCCAAGATATCAAATATATGTTAGAATATGTAGATTTAGATAGTCTCCATTTAGATTCTTTGGAATATAATGTTTTTAAAGCAGAAGCCGATTGTTACAGAAATATAGGTAATTATTCAAAAGCCTGCCAGGTTTATGAAGAGTGCTTGGGTTATTTTGATATTGATGATTTTTCAGAATCTATAGTAGAACTCCTTTACCAGAAGGCTTATTGTTTATATATGAGCGGTGATTTGGATGGGACATTAAAGATATTGAATCATATAAAAGAACATTTTGAAAAAAATGAAATTTTCAATGTTTTTTATATAAAATTACTTTCTTTACTAGCCTCTGTTTGTGACGCAACAGGTGATGAAGAAAGTCAAAAAAAATATTACACAAAGGCTCTGGAATTTTACAAAGATAAGCAATATGAGCAAGAATATTATGTTTTGCTACGTATGGCAAGTATGGTTTTTGGGGAAGAAATCGGAATCAATATGGAAAAAACTGCAGAAACATTTTTTAGAAAACAAAATTCTACCAGATATCTGGCAGAGGTTCTACATAATATAGCTACTGACCATTTATATATGGATGAGTTAGAAAAAGTTTCGGAACCGATTAATGAGTCTATTGATTTGTTTGATTCTTTTGGAAGTATTGCCGTTCACTATCCCTTAAATACAAAAGGAATATTTAAAATGGTATTGGACGGCGATTATGAAACTGCTATTAGAATTTTTGAGCAAGCTCTACAGTATAAAGCAGAACCTTATTCTGAAATAGCAATCCGAACAAATATCTTAAATTGTATGAACGTATTGGGAAGGTTCAAAGAAGCATTGGAACAGCTGGCACAAATCGATAAGTTAATTAAGGAGCAAGAACCTCCGCATATTCCTGTATATACAATTTATCAAAATTTGAACTGGGCATTTTATTTTTTTCATACAAAAGAGTTTGAGAAATGTTTACAAAAAATTGATGCATGTTCGAAACTCGACTATATGGAACCGCGTTTTAAATATATATATAAATCCTTAAAATACAAAACCAAAAAAATGCTGGGTTTAAAAACTCGTAATACAGCAGGAACAGCAACAAAAAAAGTACACAAAAGATGCTTAGAAAACGGATTTTATTTTACAACACTCAGATTTTATGAAAGCATATAAAGAGCGACAAGCAAGACTTTCAGTGGTCTTGCTTGTTATAGCGCCGCAGAGCATTATAAAGTATTTCTTCTAATATTTTCCCAAGATCGTATTTACCATATTCGCAACATTTTGCGAATCCACTTCCATAATCCACGTTTGGAAGTGGCGTAAGTTCCAGTAAATAATATTGCTCATTGGAGTCTACTCTGTAGTCTGCCCGGCTATAATCATTACATCCTAAGAATTGATGAAGCTTCTTGGCATCCTCTTGCATACACTCAATAATATGATTTGGTAAAACAGCTGGAATTTTGGTACATGTATCAGAATATTTATCTTCTGCACTGAAAATACCAAGATGAGTTTTTCCCTTTCGGACAATTTCAACTGTTCCAACTGGCTTTGTGTTTGCTCCGTCATATAACAGAGCAACTGCAAACTCTCTTCCGTCAATATAGGTCTCACATAATAGAGTCTGCTGGTATTCTGCACTTAATTTTTCAAAAGCCAGTTCTAAGTCTTTTTCAGTCTTTGCAAGTATTACCCCAGAACTGCTTCCTTCATAATTTGGTTTTAGTATCCATGGCCCTTTCAACAATTTAGCAGCCTCTCTAACATCCTCTGTACAATCCACCTTGTGGTAAGGGGGTGTTGGTATATTCAAATGTTCAGCTATAATTTTTGTATGTAACTTGTTTAATGTTAAGTTCAACGCATATGCATCTGAGCCTGAATATGGAATGGCATTTATTTCAAATAGCGATGGAAGCCAGCCTTCTCGGTTTCGGCTGAGTATTCCTTCAGCAGTATTCATAACAATATCTAATTGAGGGAATGTACCATCTTTAAACATTCTGTTTATCTTTTGATAATTGCCCAGCAAATATACAATATGCCCCCGCTCTTCAAGGAGTTCTTTTATCATTTTGATTTCGAACAACATACTAAAATCACAGTGAGAAAAACCTTCTGCAGATATACTGTAATCCTCTTTTACATCATATGCAATTCCGATGCGTAGCTTTTTCTTCATGTTTTCTCCTAATTTCATTTTAAAAATCTATTTGTCCGTTTTGTAGGAACACTGTCCGTTGCTGTTTGATAGATAGAACATATCCCCATCTACTTTATTTATAGAACATGGAGCTAATACCATTTTCCCCATTTCGGGTGTATCTACAACGAATTTTGGCACTGCGAAACCGCTGACTTGGTTACACAATTTATTGATTATATCAATACCTTTGCGGACATCAGCAATAAAATCCTCGCATCCTCTTACTTGGTCACATTGATATAAGTAATATGGCTTTACTTTTATCTGAATCAATTGTTCAAACAAATTTTTTAAGACATTATAGTTATCGTTAATCCCTTTTAGGAAAACAGATTGGCTTCCCAAAGGGATTCCTGCATCTGCCAGTGATAAGATAGCTTCCTTGCTACTTGGAGTTAACTCATCGGGGTGGTTTATATGTATGTTTATATATAGACGGTTAAAAGTTCTCAATGCTTCGATTAGTTCTCCATCTATTCTTTTTGGGAGAGTGATTGGGATTCTGGTTCCAACCCTTATAACTTTTACATTGTCTATTTTTTCTATCTCCCATAATATAGAAAAAATCTTTTTTGTGCTTAAAATCAAGGGATCTCCACCTGTTACCAGAACATCGTTTATCTCAGGATGTTTCTTGATATAATCTAGTATTTTCTCAAAATTATCAAACCTGATTTCACCGCTTCGGGTAATACGCTGCCTTGTGCAGAACTGGCAATAACATGCGCATTGGCCAGTTGCTATTATAATTACCTTGCTTTTATATCTGTGAATGAGATTGGGAATAGGCATATATGTCTCTTCCTGCAGGTAGTCATTTAAAAAATGAAAATCACACATGGGAGTATGCGGTATAAATTGCTTTTGAAGTGCGATGCTATGTGTGGTTTCTATTAAATTGTTCATGTATGGTGTTAAATGAAGCGATTGCCTATCGATGAAATGGCTATCTGTTATACAATTCTGAAGTTCTTCTTCCCATGTCATAATAATATTCTCCAATATTTTTGTCTTTTGGCTAATGAAAAAAAGTAACATTTTATAAAG
>NZ_JAYMNS010000063.1:0-4899 GCF_036941035.1 Candidatus Merdisoma sp. JLR.KK006
TAAAAAATATATTTAAGTGGCTTCGCCGCAAACTTTTTACGTTTTGTCAAGAGTTATTTTGATTTTATTACAAAAAAAGAGTGAGCACATGGCTTTATTGTACTCACTCCTTGGAGCTATCTTAACTTATTGACATTGATTTTGCGACACTTCCTTATTTTATCCATTGACTAAATATGGAAAAAAGTATATGCTGTTATTAGCCAAAGAATGGAGAGAGTGCTAAAACAAAAAGTAAAATAGTTTATTATAGAGAACGAAAGAAGAAAGGAAGAGACAAGTAATGGGAATTAGAATATTACATTTATCTGACTTGCATATATCTTCGAGAGAAGATAATAGTTTTACAATACTGAGAAATAGTATTTTAAAATATATTCAAGAAAAGAATGTAGAGGCTGATATTATTGCTTTTACAGGAGATATTATAGATCGAAATGATCAGACGGCATTTCCAATAGCAATCGAGTTTTTTAAATCATTGCTTGAAATTTGTAATTTAGAAAGTAATAGACTCATGATTGTTCCGGGAAACCACGATATGAAAAGGGATGATACACTTAGAAATATACTAGATCCTGAAAAAATTAAGTTTGATGAATATGTAAAAGAAAATTGGGCATATCTTAAGGTAAGAATGCAGGGATACTCAGATTTTGTTAAGGAATTAGGAATTGCTGATAAGAAAGAGTTTGAGGATGGTTATGGTGTAAAGATTGTACAAATAGGAGGTAAGACTATTTGTTTTAATTTGTTGAATTCTGCTTGGTCAAGCAGGGGAAATGATGACTACCGAAGTTTAGCGGTAGGTAGATGGCAATTAGAAAAAAATAGAGCTGAACTCGAAAAAATCACAAATAAAGATATAGTTATTACAATGCTACATCACCCATTGGCATGGCTCACCGATGTGGAAAACAATATGATGAGGGATTATTTGTGTCATCATGGGAAATTAGGATCATATTTATTATTACATGGTCATATTCATGATTCAAAAACACAAAGAGAAATGACACCTGCTGGCGGTTTCACCACTTTAATTACTGGTATAGGCTATCCTAAGGCAGAGGAACGAGAAGCTAATCAACCTAAAATCTGTGAGTGTAAATTTTCAATTTATGATATAGACATTGAAAATAATATGGTAGATAATTTTTGTTTAACATCTACAACGCAAGGTGACTTTGTCCCAGATACAAGGTTGTATAATGGTTCAGAGGATGGACATTACAAATTTCCTTTGGGAAGTATGCAAGAAATAACAATGAAAGGACAGGAAAATGAGTGTATGGAATTAGATCCGGTTCCTGTAATTAATTGCTGGAGTGGTAGAACAGAAGAATTTGATTTACTTTCTAAAGAAAACACAAATGTAATTGCTATTTCTGGAGTTGGAGGTCAAGGGAAAACAGCCTTGGCTGCTAAATTCATGAGAGAAACACCAGTGACGTTTTGTAAAGGACTTTTTGAATCAAATTCACAGAAAATTTACATTTGAATGGCTAAGAAACAAACTGCTCAATAGTCTAACCGAAAAATCGCACGAATTTTGTAGAAATGTGGGCATACTTGTGATAAAATAATTTTGTCATATAGTCCAACAAATGGAAATAGGTGCTAGGTTGCAGCTACAATGCATTACTTTTATGAATCACAAAATATGAAGGAGATGAAATTATGGCTAAACGAGTTTATATTAGTGCTGATTATTCGTTTGATAGTGGTGATAGAAATGTCGTTGCTGTTCTTAATCAATGGGGTACTGATAATTTGCATAAAGTAGATTTTATAGATATGGCTAAAGTGGTTTCTGGTAGTATTTCAAACGATCCTGATTGTCGTCCTTGTGACTTAAAACAGGAGTTTAATCAACAGATAAATGCGTCTTCTGCTGTTATTTTTGTGGTGGGTGATATGACCGCCTATCATAAAGCAGGCAGTAGCTGTTCACGGGCAACGGAAGAAAGGTTAAACTGTAGTTGTACTCCATATAAGCATAATGCCAATGGTTCCAAAATGTGCAAAGTATTTCAAACCTTTTCACGAGAAGAAGATAGTGACGTTGGCAACATAAATTCATTTTCATATCTTCGCCATGAATTTGAGCAAGCCAAAAAACGTAAAAAACCAATTATTGTGGTTTATAATTCGTTACGTAAAGAAACAAGTTGGCTCCCTTCATACATGAAAGATTATGAATCAGATGCACAGCCTTTTTGGATAAAGAATTACCTTGGTGAAAAAGTTGGTAACTACACCTACATAAAAAGGGTTCTTGGATATGCTTAAATTTTTAAGAAAAAGTGGTACATGGGCACTGAGCATAATTACAGTGATTTTTACGTTTGTTCCTGAAGCAATTTTTGAGAAATGTAAACTACTTCCATTTTTCTCTAATGATATGAATATTGTATTAACTCGTGTTTTGTCTTTTCTTATCGTGCTTTTATTGACGATAGGGATAAGTGCTCTATATTTATATCGTCGAAAAAAGATTTGCATAAAAGGAAACAATTATAGTATTCAAATTGAATATGGCGATTTGCTTGAAATGAGGAATTGCAAAAAAGTAATTACCTTTGATGAATGTTTTACGACAAAGGTAGGTGATTCTCCTTCAGATGTAAAACCAACTTCTATATGTGGACAGTACCTTGAAGAAAATCCTATACAAGATATGCAAAATTTAATTGATAACGCACAGCTAAAACCCATGAAAAGCAAATCAAAATATCGCAACAAAGTTAGATATGAATCTGGTATAATACTACCAAATGGCGAGTATTTATTGATGGCATTTGCAAAATTAGATAAAGACGGACTGGGAAGATTTTTTTCTTATGATGAATTTCTCGAATGTTTATCGTTGTTCTGGAAAGAGATTGATAAATATTATGGGCAGAATGATGTATGTATATCTATATTAGGCTCAGGACTTACTCGTATAGGTGACACATCTTTTACTAAACAAGAATTGCTTGATATAATAATTGGGTCGTATAAATTAAGTCGTCATAAAATAAAATTTCCCAATAAGTTGCGTATTGTATGCAAAAAGAGCGAAGATTTTTCCTTAAATAAAATTGGCGAAAACGTATAATAAAATGCAAGACTATAACAAGTAAATATGTTTTTGTTAAACAAAAAACCGGGAACCTGTTTTTAGATTCCCGGTCAGTACCATTTATGCTGTCTGTTCCGCTTTCAGTTTTTTTACTTCATCAAGAGAAAGTCCAGAAATATTCGCAATTTCTTCCAGAGCATATTTTTCAGCTGACAGCATACGAAGAGCGACCTCTTTTAAAGATTCACTTCTCATATCTTCCATAATTTTACACATCTCGCTCACTCCTTTCGGATTCTCTTTTAGATATCGTGTTCGGTTTGCCATCAATTCAAAATTCATATCATCTGCTTTGGTACAATTAAAATCGTGCATGAGTTTTCCTATATCGGATTCTCCACGATATTCACCATTCACATAAAGGATATGCTCCCCATCTTCAAAAGATTTACCCGTTGCAAGATTGATTCTCTCAATCGGGTAAACAGCTTCGCCCTGACCATAAAAATCTTTTTCAATAATAAAAATTGTATATGTGTCCGGTAACTCTTTAAATTCCTGACCTGAATGGAGATTTTCTATATCCATTACGCTTGAATGATATCTTGCCCTGTGTGGGTCTGCTCCCTTGTCCTGCCTCTGGACTTCTAAATCATATTTTTTCCCATCTGAATCCGTTCCATATGCGTCCAAGCAGGTAGAACGTGCCCCAGCCAGCCTTTTCATATCCTTCTGTGTTTCACAATCAGTAATAATTAAATCCGGTTTATCAGTGATAATGCGTAACACAAATTCAGCCAATGGAATGTTATCCTTGAAAAGACAACGCATAAAGTCATCATCGATTGGCCTTAACAAACGCAAACGTTGCAAATCTTCCTGATGTTGCTTATCCGTTACTGTCAATCTTCCCACCTGCTTTCCCTTCTGTTTTCGTATCTCCATACTACCATAAACCTCCTGATTTTACAAGCCGGGAACCAACGCATTTCTGATTCCCGGCCTGTTTCCGTTATCGCTTTTTCACATCTGCTGTATCTCATTTTTCAGCATACGCTTGATTTTGTCGCTCATGGTTTCCTTGCTCGTCTTGTTGAAATGAACCCGCACAATGTAGGTCGTCCGGCCAATCTTCTTCACCAGTGCGGGAGCGTCCTTAGCCGGTGCTGTGGTGGTCGTGTCCTCTGTGATTTTCTCGCTGCTCATAAATTCTCCTTTTCATGCAATCAAACTTTGTTATCCTTCCTCACAATCTCCTTCGCCGCCGCCTTGGTCGCCCTGGCTCCTTCCTCCCGGAAGTTCTTACCGGAAAAGAGAACCGGCGCGCACCGTTCCAGTATGCGGTCATAAATCCTTGCGTGGGCAAGGTCTGGCGGGTTCTTGATTTCTTCCAGTTTCAGGTTTGTCGTGACAATCAGCGGCTTCTTGCTCCGATACCGGCTGTCAATGACGGTAAACATCTACTCCATGGCATACTCGGTACTGCGCTCCACTCTCCTAAATCGTTAATGACAAGCAGGCTGTAATCGTCCAGGCTGGCGATAAAGGCCGCCCTTTCCTCGGCAAACACGCCGGTCAGCCGGTTCAGGATAGACGGGAAATTTGTCATCAGAACCGGCACGTCACGGTCAAGCAGGGCATTGGCAATACAGCCAGCAAAAAAGGATTTCCCGGTTCCCACGTCACCAAAAAGCAGAAGGCCGGCATTGTCCCGGTATGCCTTCTTCCAATGCTCCACATAGGCATGGGCTTTCTCCATGACGGGATTCTGGCCGTTATCATTGGCAAAAGTGTAATCATAAAGGTATCTGTCCTGAAGCCCCTGCGCCTTC
>NZ_JAYMNS010000064.1:0-4196 GCF_036941035.1 Candidatus Merdisoma sp. JLR.KK006
TTCTTATGTATTTTTAATAATCATAGATAATAAATCTACAATTTATTAAATCAACTTCTATGCCAATGCTCAATTAGCATTGAACTCAAAATTTATCAGACCAGCGACACATTCTAAATCAAACATGCTGCCTGTGTTATTGGTAATCTTTTTCTTACTCATTACGCCGTACGTTGTATTTCCAACCTTGACTTTACCTAAAGTTGTATCAATTAAATAGTCATGATCGCTCACATTTCCGGTCAACTTGACATTTACAGTTCCAGCATTACATAGAACATCTACATCGCCTGTGATCTTACCATCTGCATTAATAGTTCCCATTCCCATGACAACGCTAACATCATCTGCTTCAAAATCTGTTATATTAATCGTTCCAACCGCTGCATCTATCTGCAATCTCTCGCAGACCACATTTGATGCATAGACATCTGCATTTCCATTCACCAGAATAAAATTTTCAAATTTCATGTCCGAAGGGATATAAAGATATACTTTATTGTCTCCCTTATTTGCAGAATGTCCGCTCTTCTGAGAACCTTCAACGTAAATCACGTTGTCTTTTACATAGCACTCATATTCATAACCGTTGCTATTCTGACCTTTCTCCACTTTAAAACCGATATGCTCTTTCTCCCAAACCTCTACATAGAGATCTCCGCCGCCAAAAACGATATCTGCGGACTGCACCGTATCTTTAATCTCTGTTGTCCCTCCATTTGACGCGTTTGCCGTCATAACCTCAGCCTCCGGTAACATCGTTAATCCTATGATAGCCATTACCATCATTAAAACTCCTAATAATTTCTTCATTATTTTCTCCTTTCAATTTGAATTGTTGTTTTTCATGTTCAAATAATAACATTTGAATCCTTAACTGTCTTTAAATGAACCTTAACAATTCTTAATCTTTATTTTGATAATATCTATAGAATAAAATTCTACATTGAAGGATTTATTTCCCTCCAAAAACGAAAATGTCGCTTGGACAGTGCATACATTCTTGTACACACTGTCCAAGCGACATTTTCGTTTTCATTATTGCTTCTCTCCATTCTTATCCTTTGTGTATTACCTTATTCAGATAAGCATGCATTAGTCACTGCTCTTTATGTGCCATCAGTTCTCCCGTAACTTAATAGCCAAAGCCGCCTTCCTCCGGTTCTGGTCTTTAATCGCCGCATAGTGCTTCTTTGTTGTTCCAACATCTGAATGCCCCAAGACATCCGCCACCAAATAAATGTCCCCTATTTCCTGATACAAGTTTGTACCAAAAGTAGAACGGAGCTTATGGGGAGTAATTTTCTTATGCGGTACAAATTCTTTCGCATACTTTTCAACAAGATTTTCTACCGCATGAACACTGATCCGTTTCTTTTGCAAAGAGAAAAATAAAGCATTTTCTTCCCCGGCAACAGCTTTCATAGCAACCATAGCTCGTGGACCTTCAATATAATCCAAAAGGGCTTTTTCTACCTCTGCTCCAAAATACAATATGGACTCATTTCCGCCCTTACGGATGATGCGAATACTATTTTCGCGGAAATTAATGTCGGTAATATCAAGACCTACGCATTCCGACACCCGAATCCCAGTACCGAGGAACAATGTAATAATTGCAATATCCCTGATTTTTGTTTTCAGGAAAAAATCTTTTTTCTTTCCGGTAAGCCGGTTTTCATAGTTTTCAATATTATCAAGCATAATGGCAACTTCATCCGGTTCGAGTCGGATAATTGCTTTTTCGTGCAGTTTCGGCATATCAACCTGCATGGCAACATTCTTTGCCAGCATTTCTTTTTTATAGAAATAATCCAAAAAACTCCGCAGGGAAGACATCTTTCTTGCAATACTGGATGCCCCGTTTTTCTGCTCCCCGTTTTCTGCTTCATAATATTTTAAATATTCCTGATATTCTTCAATATCGCTGCTTGCCAGCAGGTCAATGTCCCCCAATGTTATCCCATTTATACCCTTACTGGATAATTCAGGATTCTTCTCAATCAGGAAGCGGAAAAAGACCAGCAAATCATAAGCATAGGAGACCCGTGTTTTCGCACTGGTTTTCTGTTCAGCGGCACGGAAATAGTCCCTTGCATATGGTGGCAGTTCTGTTAAGAGCTGTCTAAGCTGCAAAGTATAGCTTGTTTCCCTCTGTTCATGGTATGTAGGATTTCTACTTGGCATAATTTTCCCTCCAAATGAATACTAACAAAGATATTATATCAGATAATGGTGTATACAGCAAAAAACTAACTTAAAAATATGAAAATCTTCCCCATTCAAAATACCTCTACTGTGAAAATATAATGAAAAGCTGCTACACAAAAATGTGCAACAGCCCATAAAGCTTAGATTAATATAAATCATTTAACAAATCCCATTAGGATAAAGTCCCAAAAATGTCTTATCCTTTATATGACATGGTTAGTCGCGTAACTGCTATTAAATGCATACTGCCACGAAAAGCTTCTTTGCCAGCATACCTTTGTAAAGCTATTATGTATGATTACAACTGCTTTTCCTTCCACAAATAACTTTTTAAAAGTATGACTGTATAGGATTCCCTGCTTTATCTCTTGCATTAATAATAATGTCTTCCAGCATATTAAACTGACAAAGCCCATCCCTTATTCTATTATCTGCTCGTAATTCATCTATTGCTTCTGTCAAAGTTCTTCCCTGCAAATTTCTCATGATTATTGTATTTACGCCTTTTATTTGACTTTCGAAAGGCTCTCTATCTCTAAAGTTGTATACTCTTTCCTGTATTTCAAAAATTGGTGTACCACCATTTGCATCAATGATGATAATTACCCACATACAAGCATGATATAACTGCCGGGCTATTGGATTCCATTCAGGATTCCTTCCTCCTCTACCTCCATCCCCTCTTTGCGGATCGCCATTATCATGACCGTCTGCTTCTTCCCCTCCTTGCGGACCACCATCGGCGCAACCGCCCTCTCCATGTAAAGGGTTGAATACGGGCAACCCCTTATGATTCAACAGCTTAAGAAAATCCCTGGCAGCCCCCATACCGCACAGAATAATCTCCCGATTTCCGCTTTCTTTGGGTGTTGCCTCAAAAATATAATATTCCCTTTCAATTTTTCCTCCGGCATCGCTAATTTTTTCTTGTCCCGCCAATAACTTAATGTGCGCTTTTGGCACTACATTATACTCCTCAACAATTTGCTTTCTTCTGTCTTCACTTCTACAATCCATAAAATATATCCTCCTAGTTAACTTTATTTTGTAAATTTTCCGCCCGGCGGAAATTCTAAAGCCCTTCTACTCACTTAGCCGCCTTGCGATGCAGGTGGTCTGCAAACAGATCACTTCCCACTCCTGCTGTTCTCCATTAACGACAACAGAATAGTGCAAATCCCTCGAATTATCTTCCTGTTCTATTCTTTCAACATTACTATAAAGAGCCTCCTGCACTCCCTCATGAAAAAAAAGATTCCTGCGAATAGCACCCTGCGGAGTTCCCAATATGAGCATCATTAATATGCCAAAAATAATTGCAACAGCATAAAACAGATTAATATATTGTTTTCTGTACAAATACCGCTTGCATTCTTTGCATTCAGCACATGGTTTATATCCAAAGTAATCATCATAAAAGGGAACTCCTGTACTTAAGTAAAATCCCTTGCAGAACATTAGTTTTTTATACGCCATCTCCCTGACATTTTTTTCAAGCTCACACATATTTTCCATTTTCCTCTTCTCCATTACAATATTGCTCCCTATTATCAAATTATCAATATATAATCATTTTATAACATATTTCACCCTTTTTATTAGGATTTCGCGCTGATTTTCTTTACATTACAAAAGCCCCCTTTTGCATCATTTCAAATTGATTCAAAAGAGAGCTATCCAGTAATATTTCTATAGGACCATCTGATTTACTTTTTGATCCTCTTCAGTCCTGTCGGCTGCTTGGGCTGGTGGTAAATATACATACATCTGCTTTCTGCGGCTGCCTGTGCTGATTTTCCTGCTACATTTTTCATCAGTTTTGCCAATATGTTTCTGCCTGTCGATTTCATATGCGAAACACCTCCTTATCAATATATCGAAATATAGTAAAATTACTTTTACTACATTTCAGTATATATCTTTTGGCATTTTCTTTTTGTTGCTCGTAATAAATACGGGTATCCACGTCATTTTTGCCCCTCGCC
>NZ_JAYMNS010000065.1:0-3548 GCF_036941035.1 Candidatus Merdisoma sp. JLR.KK006
CTTGTGCATATTTCCGGTCTATTTCTCCGATAGCACAGGTCAAAAAGCCTCGCCGTAGCACCACTACGTCTGCGTTTTTTGACCTGCACTCTCGGAAAAATATCCTCAGAAATATGCACAAGGATTTCCGATACGGACTACTAGGCAGAGCTATTATAACAATATAAATAACTTTATGCCTCCGGTGTTTTCCCGATGTGAAGAACGCCGGAGGTTGGATTGCTCATTTACAAATAAAATTCTCTTTGCTATGATGGCTATAAGGGGGGATGGAGAATATGAGGTGGGATATATGGTATACTTTCTTGTCCTTTTGCTTGGGGAATAAGTGCGGTTAAAGATATTAAGAAAAAGAAAAAGTTAAGATGGATTTATGTCTTATCCTGTCTGATACTTCCATTTATATATTATTGTGTTTCAGAAGGCGCAAAAAGAGAATATCACTACGTATCCCATCCTTTCTTTTTTGTGTTCTTACGAGATTTGATTTTGCTGGCATTCTGGGTTTCTCGATTATGGCTGATATTAGTTTTACAAGTATTTATCCGGAAGATGGGAGAAAAATGGAGGGTTTGGGGTACTATTGCCGCTAGTGTCGCTTGTGCATGGATACTTTACAAAATACTGGAGTTTTCTTTACCAACAATACTGGCATGGTACTGATTTATTTCATATCTTTGGATTGGAGAGAAAGACATGAGGATTTATGCATATTGCCTGCATACCTTTGGGCCGGGAGGCCCGGGCGATTGGATTACGGATTCACCGCCCTCAATTTCTGATATATGGGATCCTTTCTTATTTTTTTGCCTGGGCCGTAAAAGCTGTTAATAATCCCGCAAAAGGGAAAAGGATCAGGCTTATTTATACCTTATCCTGTTTTATTCTTCCGGCAACATATTTTGCGGATTTGCTCAACTTTGAACAGAGATACAGGTGGAATTTGGATTTTTTGATTTTTACTATCTTACCGCAATTAATTGTTTTGTTATTCTGGATTTTTAGACTATGGCTGCTGTTGATTTTACAGGTTATCATTCGTAAACTGGGTGACAGATGGAATGCCCATGGAACCATTGTTGCGAGTATTGCCTGCATTTTGATACTATATATAATATTAAAATTTTCCTTGCCAACAATCCTTTCGCATTATGTTTTTTTATAGCAGTCGGTTATAACGTGAATATAATAGAGTATAAATAAGAGAGTATGCCAAAGGATGCTCTCTTATTTATTTCCAATTTTTCATAAATAGAAGCAGATGTTACCATTTTCCCAATTATACGAATGTAATAGGTATAGGGAAAATGCGGATGGGAGGGAAGAGAGAGAAATATTTAGCAGAATCCCAAAGAATTGTTCATGCAAACTTAAATGGTTCCATATTAATCGGAAGGAGGATAGAGATTTACATATGAAAAACGTATTGATCCTTGAAGATAACCAAATTACCAGGAATCTAATAGTTGAAATCTTATCAGGGGTTGCTAAAAACTTAAAGGTGTATGCCGTGGGCAATATCTATGAAGCGTATAAAATTGCCATGACCCAGGGAATCGAACTGTTTATCGTTGATATTGTTTTGGACACAAGCGTTCTGGGGGATGTTTCCGGTATAGAATTCGTTGACCGCATAAGGAAGATAACATCGTATAAGTACGTACCGGTAGTCATTCTGGCGTCGTTAGAAGATCCCAAGTTTTTTGTCTTTAACCATCTTCACTGTTATAGTTATTTGGAAAAACCGGTAGATATAGACACCATGAAAAAAGTATTAAAAGAAGCTTTGGAAGTACCCGTAATACGTTATGAAAAAGAATACGCATATTTTAGAAGGGATGGAATTTTGTATTCCATATTGAAAAGCGATATTTTGTATATTGAAACGGCTAACAGAAAAAACAGGATTGTCTGCCGGAAAGAACAGATAAACGTGGCTTATAAAAGCTGCAAAAGTTTTTTGGAAGAGCTGGACTCCAAACAATTTATACAATGCAACAGGAGCACAATCGTGAACAAGAAGCATATTAAAGCTGTTGATTATGTTAATCGGTATATTTACCTCAAGGAACCGGGAATGGTCTTGGAACTGGGCGTGAGTATCAAAAAGAGATTTTTGCAGGAACTCATGGATGATTAAAATTGACGGGCCATTTAAAATGCGGCTAAGGGAAATGCGGTAAAATCTCGAAGAGGTATTTACAAAATGGCCCCTGGCATCTCTTTTAAATTAAATATTTCCCAAAAAGGAGGTGCCGGAATGGAATCAATGCTGATGGAATCGGCAATGTCGCAGGGCATATGGGTTCTGCTGTTTGTCTCGCTGTTTATCTATACAATCAAGCGTTATGAAAAAATGGAATCCAGGCAGGAGGAACGGGAAAGGGAATATCAGGAGCTGATCCGGGGTCTGACCGATAAACTTTCCATCGTTGCCAATATAAAAGAAGACATTGAGGAGATAAAGAATAAGTTAAATGTCTGACTTGAAAGAATAGGGCTTTTGTTTACTTTTAGAACAAGTAAATGGAAGCCCTATTCTTTTGCCTTTTTTACGGTGGAGCTATGTAATACATGCTTTTTAAATGGAATAATTTGTAAATTGCAAAATAATAAACCGGATAAAAAAGCAATTGAACGGATGAAAATTAAAATTTGTTCGGGAAAATTTCATGTTTATTCCGGATTTCCCCTATCTCTTACCTTAAATAATAAATCCCGATCATTTTTAAGCTAGAATAGCTTTTCGCATGCAGAAAATATGTCTTTTTTGAATCCCGATGAATTTACATTTTAAAAAATAATTTCTCCTTATCAAAAATAAGGGGGTTATTTATATTGCAAAAGTTAATAGCAGATGCCCAAGCCGGTAACAGAATGTCAATGGAAGAATTGATTTCAAAATTTCATCCTTTAATAAAGAAATATGCACGCAAGTTAAACTATGAGGATTCGGAAAGTGATTTGGTTCTATTCTTTATAGAATTAATAAAGTCCTTTCCCAAAGGCTTGTTGGAAGCCGCCAATGAAGGGAAAATAGTCAAATACATTTCAGTGAGCATAAAAAACCAGTATAACCATTTAGTCAAGGATCATATTTTCAGAAAGAATGAAATTTGTCTTTCGCAATTGAGCGAGGAGCAGAACTATTATTTGGAATCACGACTTACGTCAGAAAATGAACAGCCATCGGAAATGACGTTTTCTGGCATATCTTCGATTCTGTCTCCAAGAGAATTCCAGATAATAACCCTAATTTACTATCTGGGATATAGCGCTTCGGAGATTGCGAGAAAGGAATCCTGTTCCCGGCAGGCGGTCAACCAGATCAAGAAAAGGGCGCTTAAGAAGATTCAAAAGCAGATGTTTGACATGGATAAGAACTGCCCTTAATCAATTATTTAAAAAGTGGAGGGCAAATATGCCAGCCGTATCATTGTAACGAAATTTTGTATAGAAAAATTAAGATATTTTGATTATTGATGTTTACATACAGCGAAAATAATTCTCTCTATATGCATAAGCAAAAGCTTAAATTCAATCATATA
>NZ_JAYMNS010000066.1:0-3537 GCF_036941035.1 Candidatus Merdisoma sp. JLR.KK006
TATCCCAGAAGTATTGTTATTCTAGGAGAACTGCCAACATCAGCGTAAATCTGCAGTTCTCCGATTTAAATCCCGAATAACAATAACTACTTTTACCTTAAGAATTCCGGTATGTTACTTTTGCCATTCGTGTTCTCAAAATGAGAATTATCCTTGAGAAACCATTTGTCATTCCACGATTTAAGCTGTTTATTCATGGTATCCTGCGTTATCTCTGTATATATCTGAGTAGTCTGCAAGGATACATGCCCGAGCAAGTTCTTAACCACAATAAGCGGGACCCCTGCTTCAAGCATATGGGTGGCAGTAGTATGCCTCATGGAATGTGGCGTGTAACTATATCTGAGCATTTCAGGATACTCAAGTTTTGCCTTGTCAATGTATTTGGAGTATATTTCCTCAATACAGGCAACTGACATCTTCTCATGTGTCTGACTTGAGAACACATGCCGCCCTGTATCATTGATTATTCTACGATGTTCAATATATTTCTTCAACATATTTGAAGCATCACATGGAATACCTATACGGCGCACCTTTTGACCTTTACCATGTATGTTGATGCCAGCCCGATCAGGATAGAACTGGATGTCCCCAACTGTTAAATCACATACCTCCTGTGCCCTTGTTCCGCTAGCATACATAAAACACAGCAAAGTCTTATCTCTTAATCCGATTTCATTACTTGAATCGGGTAATTCGAATAGAGTCCTGACTTCATCTCTTGTGAATGAACTTCTACCTTTACGGGGCACTTTCTTCTTTGGAACTTTTAGTACACAGTTTCTGAAAGTAACTGCTGAACCAAAATCTCTATTCTGTGCATATATCGAGAATGTTGCAATAGCAGAGAGCCTCTGGTTTCTGGTGCTGACACTGCAGCTGCGCTCTGTTTCCAGCCAGCTTAAGAACTCCATGATCAACTTATCATCAAAGGTATTGAACTCTACCTTATCAGAGGGAATACCTTTTACTGTATATAAGAATTCCATAAGTATACGGAATGCTGCTTTATACGAAACTATCGTTGATTTTGATAAGCCCTTTACAGTTGGTAAATATATATTGAAATAATACTCAAGATGATCCATGAAGGAAATTTTTTTATTCTTCATAGTCTACCTCCGGAAGCAGGTCGCTCATAAATCTTCCAAAGGAATCGATGGACTCCGGAAACAGCTCATTGCTGAATTTTAGGTACTTGGCTGTTTCATTAATGCCTGCATGCCCAAGATAAACAGACAAGAATGGGACAGCGTCATCAAGATGCCTTCCTTCCCGTTCGGCCTTTGCAAACGATTTAAACGCAAACACATGGCGCATACAATGCAGTCATGGGCCACGCTCGTGTTTCTTTCGTTTACAGACTTGAATGCCATTATTACGAACAATGTACTCAAATCTGCGTTTTACTGATCTGTCGGATATATGCCCCTCATTTTTAGAGGATGGGAAAAGCCATATGTTGTTCCTGCCGATAAGGTTCATTGCCATGCAGTACTTGTATAGGATATCTGTCATGGGCGCTGACATCGGGACTAAACGCTGCTTATTGCCTTTTGTGTTTATAAGGCGAAGGATGCCGCCATCCAGATCTACATCATTCATACTTATTTTGACCGTTTCGCCGATCCGAAGGCCGCAACTGTATAAAAGCCTGAGAATCACCGGAAACTCTATCACCAGATAAGGATCAGCCTTTGGATCCTTTTGAACGATGTTATCAGCAGACTCAAAAATACAATTCAACTCTATATCACTAAAGATATACGGGACATAGTCATCATGAACCCTGGGGATGGATGGCATGGCAACACTTTCTCCGGTATGCTTGAGGGACTCCAGAAACTGTCGTATTACAATGATTTCATTCTCAACAGAACTGCTTTTTCCCGAAAGGGAACCAACCCATTGGTTGATGAAATCTTCCGTGATGTGTCCGGGGGAATCCAACCGTTCGGAAACATATGAATCAAAGCGACGTAGATAGCATAATTCGTGTTTTTCTGCACTTTCACTCAATGTTTCCCGACGAAGACCGTAATACTGTGACAACTGTTCAGAATAAATACTATCAAACATGAGTGGCCACCTCCCTGCCGGAAAGATAATCACGGAAAATCCCTGTGGGAATCGGAGGATCTATAGAACACATCCTCAGATTTTCAATATCCGCTTTAGCGTAATGCTTGATAACATCAGGATTTGAATGTCCTAGTATCCTTCTAACCACCTCATAAGATGCATTATCGTTTACCATTGAACTTGCAAGGGATGACCGAAATGCATGTGGACCATGCTTTTTCCCTGCTGTATTGACATTTGCTGCAGCAAAGCATTCATTTAAAGCGTGTCGTATTATGCTTGTAGTAATACGTCCATACGGAGCCACCAGGCTATGAAATACATACCCGTCTTCTAAAGAATATTTGTCATTGCCAAGATGCATCGAAATGGCATTAACAACTTCACAAGGCATTTGCAATGTGAGAGGTATCCCCGTCTTTTCCTGGGTTATACTAATGTATCCCGTACTAAAGTTGATTTCCGATAGTTTAAGCTTTGCAATGTCGCCTGCACGGAGTCCCATTCGTGATGCCAGCCGGATGATAGCAAGGTTTCTCTTTCCAATAGTAGTATTGGTATCAACAGAAGCTTCGACCCTGCTGATTTCATCTGGCGTATATGTCGTGGGAAGCGCCGTACCTCTCTTATAGTGCGGAACAATCCTGGAAAGATCCACTTTTAGGATGCCTTTTTCAGCAAGGTAATTCAGGAACTGACGGATACGTGCATAGGCATCCTTGTTGGAGAATGTAAGCAAGGCCTGTGATACAATGCCGGTGTTTAATTGAGAAAGGTCAGAACAACCAGCATTTTCCACAAAGTTCAAAAAAGATATACAGGTCCTTTCTTTTGAGCAGATCGTAGCCGGTTTATTGCCATTATCTATGCATTCTTGAAGATACCCAGACAAAGTGCCCACAAACACCAGAGGAATCTGTTCGTTATAATCACCATGATGGCACCTGTAAGGTTTTCCGTCAATGTAGTCATCTAGCCTTCGTACTGCACAGGCATAAGCTACAAAGGTGGACTTGCTAACATTTGAATCGGCAAGAAATGCTTTGCCTAATTCATGAGTGTATATGTCCGTGCCATGATGATTCAGAAAAATGTGAATGCGATTGTAGGTTCGTCGATATACGGTCAACGTTGAATCCATATATTTCTGAGATTTTAATTGCTCCAGAACTGCTTTCATCAGTTCATAGAATGGTAAGATTGTATTTCTCATATGAGACCTCCTTTATAATGAGATGAATTAGTTACATCTTCATTGTAAAAGAGCACTATCATTATTCAAGAAATATGCTGTAAAAAACAACATTTATGCCACATGTAGACTTGCTTCTGGAATAACAATACTTCTGGGATAATGGGACTTATTCGAGAACTGGAATAAGTCCCATGCGAGGCGCAGGTTTGACGAGGCAGTAAAGGCGCTGCCAAAGGCAAAGCAGAAGGACAGCCGCA
>NZ_JAYMNS010000067.1:0-2740 GCF_036941035.1 Candidatus Merdisoma sp. JLR.KK006
CATACCGCAGGGATTTTTTTCGTACAGGAAACAGCGTTCCCTGCACGAAAACCCTCCGGGGGATTGCACTGCGGCGGAGCGGAATTATGTTGCTGGCGCAACCCGCCGCAGGCAGGGAATCCTGCCGGAGCAGGATTCTGATATAAGTCAAAAAATAAAATGGAGGTAAGTAGATTGAAGAAGTTAAAAGAAAGATTGAAAAGAGGGCTTGCCCTGATGATGGCGGCGGCATCCATTGTTTCCGTGCTTCCGTCCATGAACGTGTCGGCGGCGTCGCAAACAGCGAAGATTACCTTTGCGTACTGCCATGACGGGGCAGGCAATGCCATCCGCTACCAGCAGACCGTCACCCACGATGGGAGGGTATGCGGAGAGGCGGGGGAGGCAAGAACCCGTATCTATGCGGACGGGGAGCCTGCCTTCTGCATCCAGCCGGGAGTGCCGCTGCATACAGGGAACACGTTGCAGGCAAACGCTTCTGAAACATGGAACGCCTTAAGCGGGAGCCAGAGGGACGCCGTGAACCTTGCGCTTCTGTACGGTTCGCAGGGCAGCATGGGGAGCCTTCCCGGTTCCGAGGATGAAAAGGTGGTTGCCACGCAGATGGTCATATGGGAGATCGTGACCGGGTGCAGGAACGCCAATGCCCCGTATAACCAGACAGACGGAAAGTTTTATAACAGCATCTGCGCAAACGGGGCAAACGGCGGTGTGTCCGCAGCGTACAGCCAGATTGTGGCGGGTATGCAGGAACACGGGACAATCCCCAGCTTTGCGTCTACCGACAGGAACGCAGTTGTAAAGGAGCTTTCATGGGACGGGGATAAATATGTCGTGAAGCTGACGGATACGAACGGGGTTTTATCAAAATATAACTTCACTTCATCCAACAGTAGCGTGTCCGTGAGTGCGTCAGGGAATACCTTAACCATCACTTCCCAAAAGGCGGTGACGGGGGACGTGCTTTTATCCGCAACCAAGAGAAGCCCGGCAGTCAGCGGCACACTGGTAGCCTATGGCGATGCGTCTTTGCAGGACGTCGTGGTGGGCGTGGAGAGCGCAGCCGACATCACGGTGTACCTGAGCGTGAAAATCCCATACGGCCATGTGCAGATTGTGAAAACGTCCGAGGACGGGATCGTGGAGGGGTTAAGGTTCCAGATTACGGGCAGCGGAATCAACAAAACAGTGGTTACGGGGAAGAACGGAAAGATTAAGGTGGAGAACCTGAATCCGGGAACCTACACCGTGACCGAACTGACAGAGGATCGCTATGAGCTGCAGAAATCACAGAAAGTGACCGTTGCAGGCGGGCAGACCGCAAAGGTGGAATTCTCCAACATCTTAAAGCGCGAGGATTTAAAAGTAATCAAAGGCTCCGAGGACAATCTGGTGGAGGGCGTGAGGTTCCATTTATACGGGACATCCCTCTCCGGCGCAATGGTAGATGAGTATGCAGTGACCGACAGGAACGGTGTCGCTATGTTCTCTAACATCCTCATTTCCGGCTCCACACCATACACCCTTGAGGAAGTGGACACCGCAGTCCGCTATGTCATCCCCAAGAAGCAGAGCGTCACAATCAAGTGGAAGGAAGTCACCAGCGCAACCGTGACCAACATTTTAAAGAAGTTCCGTGTCAACGTGACAAAAACAGATAAGGAAACCGGGGAGCCGCAGGGTGACGCAACGCTGGCGGGCGCAGTGTATGGCATTTATGACGGGGACACCCTGATCGACACCTACACCACCGACAGCGAGGGGAAATTCACCACGAAATATTATATTTGCGGCAATAACTGGAGCGTCCGGGAGATTACGCCATCCGAGGGTTATCTTTTGGATGAAACCGTACACCATGTAGGGGCGGAGCCGGAGAATTATGCGATTGAGCTGAACACCACGTCCAATGACGTGCAGGAGCAGGTCATCAAAGGGCGCATTTCCATCATCAAGCACACCGATGACGGAAGCACACAGATTGAAACACCGGAGGAAGGCGCAGAATTTCAGGTATATTTGAAGCGTTCCGGAAGTTTTGACAATGCAAAAGAGAGCGAGCGGGACACGCTGGTATGCGATGAGTATGGCTATGCGGAAACAAAAGACCTGCCTTATGGCGTTTACACCGTCCACCAGACCAAAGGGTGGGAAGGCAGCGAGCTTATGAAGGATTTTGACGTGTATGTCAGCAAAGACGGGGAGGTTTACCGCTACCTGATCAACAACAGGCCGTTTGCGTCCTATATCAAGATTGTGAAGAAAGACGCTGAAACCGGGAACACCATCCCCCTTGCAGGCGCAGGCTACCAGATTTATGACAGCGCAGGGGAGCTTGTCACCATGAAGTACACCTACCCGGAAGTGACAACGCTGGATACGTTCTACACCGGGGCGGACGGATACCTGATCACGCCGGAGGAGCTGCCTTTCGGGGATTACACGATGGTGGAGGTGCAGGCTCCTTATGGCTATGTGCTGGATTCCACGCCCATCCCGTTTACTGTGGCGCAGGAAAATTCCTCTGAGGAGAGCGGCGTCACCGTGGTAGTAACAGAGCAGAGGAATATGCCGCAGAAGGGCAGAATCCTTGTGGCAAAGACCGCCGAGGAATTTGCGGGTGTCCAGACTTCCGGTGACGGAATAATCGACAAAGACGGGGATTTAGCGGAAGGCGGTAACATTTATACCCCGGTGTTTGAAGTGACCGGGAAAGCGGGGGCGGTATATGAAATCATTG
>NZ_JAYMNS010000068.1:0-2635 GCF_036941035.1 Candidatus Merdisoma sp. JLR.KK006
GGATGAAAGTCCTCCCCTCCTCTTTCGTCATGCCCTCCATGTGGAAGTTCATCACGAGCCTCTGGCGCAGAGGCTCGTGGACGGACAGGCGCAGGGTATTGTTCAGCTGCCCCAGGCCGCACAAAAGGATCACGGCCCGGTCCCTGGAATCCATCTCGAAGTTAAACAGGAGTTTTAAGTCATTCAGGATTGCATTGCCTATATAATTCGCTTCATCAATAATGATGACGGGGGTCTTTTTCTTCTCCAGGCACAGCCGGCTGACTTCCTCCTGTATGGAACGGAAGTTATCCGGCTTGCGGAAGGAGGGCTGCCCGCCCAGGGATTCCACGAGGCTGCGGTAGAAATCCGAAACGGTGAGCGTGGAGAGGCAGGAATAGACCACCTTGTAGAGGGAAGGGTTCAGTGCTGCCGCCCAGTTTCTCACGGCAGTGGTCTTGCCCCGCCCCGGCCCGCCCGTGAGCAGGCCGAAGCCCTTTGTCTTAGCCAGATAGGAAAGGCGGAAGAGGGCTTCCCGGTACTGGGCCGTCTCCACCAGGATCTCTTTGGAATTCTTCAGGAAAGGGTTGAATTCCAGCCCGAAACGCAAAACTTCCATGGAATGTCCTTTTTCCATTTATCCCTCACCCCCTTCGGAAAGGAGGAGTTTTTCCCGCTTCACGGAAGCGTTCTCCTGCTTGTTCAAGAGCCTTACCGGGAGCAGGGTGCCGTCCGCCTCTGCCACATAGACCTCGTCCATGCCCGGAGAGCAGCGCAGCCGTATCCTCTGCCTGGCAAAGCGCATGTCCACCTCATACTCCACGTTCCCGATGGTGACCACACTGTCTGCGGATACCCTGCGCTCCAGTTCCAGGAGGAAATCCGTTTTCATCTTTTCTTCCGGGAGACGGCGTACCTTTTCCGGCTCGGAGAAGAAACGTTCCTGAGGGGAGCTCCCCTTAAGGGAGGAATGGGCGGAAAGGTTGTAGCCTCGGACGTAGGCGCACAGGCTTCCGGAAAGGGCCTCCAGGGAAGGGAAATCCCGCATATCCAGGGAGGCCATCCACTGGTCCTTCATGGTCCGGAACCATCTCTCTACCTTGGCCTTGGCTGTCGGGGTATAGGGTTTGCAGTAATTAATGGTGGTTCCGATGCGGGCGGCCAGCAGTTCCATCTGTTTGTTCTTATAGGCGCTGCCGTTATCGAAATTGAACATCCTGGGCACGCCGTACTTTGCCACAGCGCTTTTCATCACTGACATGAGGTTTACGAAGGTATCCTCGAAGAACACCCCTGCCCCGGTGACAAGGCGGCTTGCGTCATCGATCAGGGCGATCACATATACCCTGCGTTTCCTGCCGTCTGCTGTCCTGAGGTACGGCCCGACGCTGGAATCCCCGCACCAGACTTCGTTCACATGGGGGCGTTCATAGCGCCGCATATCCTGGACGGGCGTACTTCCTGCTTCCAGGGCGAGCCGGTTCACATACCTGTTCACAGTGGACTCGGAGACTTCGCCGCCTTTTATGCTGCCGTCCTCCTTTAACTGCCGGAAAATGGCGGCTGCACCCATGCGGGGATAGCGTCCTTTCAGATATGAGATTTTTTCTTTCAGGTCATCGTCCAGCTTTCTGGATCTGCCGCAGTCATTCCTCCCGGCAGGAAGCAGGGCGTCAAATCCCCCTTTCTGGTAGGTGAAATACCATTTGTAGAGTGTTTTGGGTGCATAATTCCTGACCTCCCCGTTCGGATGCAGCAGTCCTTTTTGTGATGTTTTCTCCAGATAGTCCGCCAGATTCCGGTACCCTTCCGGCAGGCCGGGGATGAGCGGAGCGATGGCCGAATAGCGCATCAACGCGATGGCATGTCTGTATTCCTGTTCCATTGATCTGAAACCTCCTTATGTTTTTATGTCATCATAAGGGAAAGGGGCATGGGAGTCACCCAAAGTTATGTAGGCGGCACAAAGAAGAGGTTCCTGGTATTTTTTATCTGCATGAACTGGCGTCCGAAAAGGCGGATGCAGGGCTTAGTGAGGGCATGGGCGGGGGACAGCGGGAGGCTTTCGCTTAAGAGACGCTGCCGCCAGAAACGGATATATAAGGACAGGATGTAAAAGACCTGGCTGGGAGAGAGTTCCGGGTTCGTATCCATCACCTCCCTGCCGTCCCTCCCATCTTCAAAGGAAGAAGCTATGGCGGCGTGGTCCGTGAGGAGGACCTGGGAGTAGGGGACGATGCCGGAGGGAAGGAGGGCATGGGTGGCATTGCAGAGGCTGCACTGCACCCTGCGTATGACAAGGGGGATCTTTCCCAGTGCTGTTTTTATGGAGCGGGTATAGGCCCCGTGCCCTGCGAGGCAGCCGCAGTGGCCGCAGGAACACTCCAGCTGGCAGATCTGGATGGAATCCATGGCATCATCATAAAATTCCTGTGAAATTTCGTTGCATTCTTCTGTGATTACTGTTATCATATCCTTGTCTGTGGCGGAACCGTCCGCCATGGTGTGAGTAAGGACAGGGACACAAACTTTGGTCGGTGAGGGTTCCTGTCCTTTTTTCTGCGTATCAGA
The DNA here is from genome assembly GCF_036941035.1 of Candidatus Merdisoma sp. JLR.KK006. Taxonomy (NCBI): domain Bacteria; kingdom Bacillati; phylum Bacillota; class Clostridia; order Lachnospirales; family Lachnospiraceae; genus Candidatus Merdisoma; species Candidatus Merdisoma sp. JLR.KK006. Next base: position 2,551 of record NZ_JAYMNS010000068.1, read on the forward strand.
TAAAAGGATAGCACAAAAGGTATGGAGATGAAATAATCTGACGGAAAATATATCAGATTAAAATATCCCATACCTTATTTAATTT
>NZ_JAYMNS010000069.1:0-2352 GCF_036941035.1 Candidatus Merdisoma sp. JLR.KK006
TGAATATTATCCCCCTTGGGAGCCACCAGTTTCCCGCTTCAGAGCCACCCGGAAATTTCTTCCTTGAGAGCCACCTCAGACACAAGATATAGTAATACTGCCCCTGTCGCTTGAAAATACAACAGAGGCAATATTAGGTCTAATGATGTTCAGATGATTATGCTTCTATCTCGTCAACAAGCCTTTTGAGCTTCTTTGAATCATACAGCTTTCTCAGGTTTGTTTCATTTGTAGGGATTTCATAGGCATTATGGATAATCCTGTCCATGATGGAATCCGCCTGCGTCCCTCCGCCGAGCCTGTTATGCCATTCATCCACAGGATACTGTCCGACAAAGATTGTTGAGTTATTACCACTGCGTTGTTCAAACAGCTCATAGAGGTTCTTGGCATCCTTTTCAGTAAGTTTATAATTCAGCCATTCATCAAGGATGAGGATCTGATAGTTACCGATCCTTTTCCTGTATTTTGTAAGTTCCCTGAGGTTGTCGTTCTGGTTCTCAAAGTTACGCATCAGGTCAGGCATCCTGATATACAAAACCCTGTAAGTCTGTCTGCATGCTTCCACGCCAAGGGCACATGCAAGGTAAGTCTTTCCCGCACCGGTCGGTCCTGTGATGACAAGATTTGTTGCATTGGCAACAAATCCCATTGTGGCGAGATTCAGAATCGTGGACTTTTTTATCTGCCTTGCATCATAATCCAGTGACTCGATGCTTGCGGAAGGATATTTAAAATAGGCATTTTTGATAAGCCGGTTTATGAGCCTGTTCTCCCGTTCCTGTATCAGCGTTTCAAGGAGCAGTTCCAAACGCTTTTCGTAGCTTAGATCCACAAGCTTTATATCTTTTTCCTGCATTTCTATGATCCTTGCAAGGTCGCCAAGTTCCAATACAGATAAACTCTTTTTTATTTCAATGTTCATTTGTTGTCTCTCCTTTTCTGTAGTAATCCGCGCCTCTGACAATTCCGGATTTTTTATTGTTTTCCTTAAACTCTGTAAGTTCCTTCTCACTGTTTATGCTCTTTGCATTGGAATAGATGGTCTTATAATAAGGCATATGGTATTGCCTGAGCGCTTTATCACATGCTTTTTCAAGGATCTGGGGTGAATAGATGTCAGCTATGGAAAGTATGGCTCCTGCTGTCTGCATGGGCTGTTCTTCTACTTTTGCCTCGTCAAACATCCTGCGGATTACTTCAAAGGTTTTGGGGCCTGTTTCCCTTGCCCTGTCGCGCAGGGCATCCACTGACAGATTTTTCCGAAGCGGGAATGGCAGATGAGCCGGCTCTGTCCGCATGCCGTTTGCCATATGTCTGGGAAGTATCTGATGTCTTCCTATCTCTGTTCTGTTATAATAGATAAATACAAGATGGCTGTTAAATTTGACATCTACCTTGCAGCCGATATATCTGTATGGAACGGAGTACTGGCCTTTGTTCCACCATATATGGGAGTTGCTGCCAACTTTATGCCCATAAGACCATTCACAGACTTCATAGGGGATAAGCGGCAGGGTTCTCAGATATGGCTTTTCTTCCATTTCAAAGATGCTCCGGCGGCTGCCGGGGCGTTTTTGGAACGGCTTGTCATTGAATTCTTTTACTGCTTTCCGGATACCAGCATTTAATGCGGCTAATGATGTGAATACATCGTTCCTGAGTTTTGCGATGACAGCCGTGGCGATCTTACCCACAGAACCTTCAACGCTTGCTTTCTGCTTCGGCTTTTTGACACCTGTAGGCATGATGGCAACGGAATAATACTCGCCAAGGGAAAGATAGGCCTCATTTAGTATGATCTCGCCTCTTTTAGGATGCAGGGTCACTCCGGTTTTCAGGTTATCACAGACAATCTTTACTGGTGTGCCGCCAAAGAACCGGAACATGTTCACATGACAGGAAAGCCATGCTTTTTCATTCATGCTTGTTGCGGCTTCCACATAGATCATCTGACTGTATGGCATTGTTGCAACAAACAGGTATGCCGTTACACGCTCACCGGTATCAGGGTCCATATAGTTCATTGACGGACCTGACCAGTCGACTTCAACCTCTAATCCGGGTTTATGCTCTATGTGGCTTGTATAGTTTTTATCTGCCGTAAATTTCTTGTAATTTTTGGCAAATGTTATATAAGAACATGCATTCACCCCGTCTTTCTCACATCTGGCACAGTATTCTTCCCAAAGGAGCTTTTCTGTGACGCCTGTCTTCTTTAACTCTCTATGGACGTAAGAATAATCAACCGGAGCATATCTGGGTTTATATTTAAACTTATCCGGATAGAACAGTGCATAAAGCCTGTCGTCATCCCATTCAGAAATATCATCCCATGATTTGTTCGATTGT
>NZ_JAYMNS010000007.1:0-166816 GCF_036941035.1 Candidatus Merdisoma sp. JLR.KK006
CGGGAAGGGATAAACGCTGAAGGCATCTAAGCGTGAAGCCCCCCTCAAGATGAGATATCCCATGTGAAAGCAGTAAGACCCCTTAAAGACGATAAGGTAGATAGGGCAGAGGTGGAAGTGCAGTAATGTATGGAGCTGACTGCTACTAATCGGTCGAGGGCTTGACCAAAGACGTCATAGGAAGAGGAAGAACAGGAAAAGAAGTAAGACCAAGATGTAAGAGATATTTCAGTATATAGTTTTGAAGGTGTAATGGCCCGATGGCTCAGTTGGTTAGAGCGCCGCCCTGTCACGGCGGAGGTCGTGGGTTCGAGTCCCATTCGGGTCGCTTATAAGGGATCTTAGCTCAGCTGGGAGAGCATCTGCCTTACAAGCAGAGGGTCATAGGTTCGAGCCCTATAGGTCCCATTCCTGCCGATGTGGCTCAATTGGCAGAGCAGCTGATTTGTAATCAGCAGGTTATCGGTTCGAGTCCGATCATCGGCTCTAATTTAATAAGGGGGAATTCCCGAGTGGCCAAAGGGGGCAGACTGTAAATCTGTTAGCTGTGCTTTCAGTGGTTCGAATCCACTTTCCCCCACTCACGACAGAGAATTCTGTTGTAGTAAATTTCATATATCGCGAGGTGGAGCAGTCTGGAAGCTCGTCGGGCTCATAACCCGAAGGTCACAGGTTCAAATCCTGTCCTCGCCACTCAGGCAGCACGAAGCATAGGTGTAAGATGATTCGTGCTCCTACGTTTATTAGCCCAGATAGCTCAGTTGGTAGAGCAGAGGACTGAAAATCCTCGTGTCACTGGTTCGATTCCGGTTCTGGGCATTTTTTAATGTCTTAAAAAATGTTATTTTCCCAAAGATTATGCTGCAGTTCTTCCAAAGGAGATGTGCAGTATTTTTATTGAGATAATTTTCGTAATTATTTGAATTTCACAGAAAGTTCACAGAAAATTAGCACTCACCTATTGACAGTGCTAACAATAAGAGTTATAGTATATTTGTAAACAAAAAAAGTTAAAAAAGGTATCAACTCATAAAAAAGTGGAAAAATAAGTTGATAAACATGTTAGGAGGAATGAATTATGATGATGATGCCGAGTATTTTTGGAAACAGTTTGTTTGATGAGTGGATGGACTTTCCGTTTGACAGTGGATTTTCCAAAGGTTCAAAGAGAGAGACCAGCTTGATGAAGACAGATGTAAAGGAGATGAACGGTGCTTACGAGCTGGAGATGGAGCTTCCGGGCTATGCAAAGGAGGATGTGACAGCTCAGCTTAAGGACGGGTATTTGACCATTCAGGCTTCCAGGAATGCGACAAATGATGAAAAGGATGAGAAAGGGAATTACATTCGGCGAGAACGCTATATAGGCCAGTGTTCCAGAAGCTTCTATGTAGGAGAGACAGTAAAGCAAGAAGACATTCGTGCTAAGTTTGAGAATGGTATTTTGAAGCTCACTGTACCTAAGATAGAGGAACAAAAGCCGGTAGAGGAAAATAAATTTATTGCTATCGAAGGATAAATTGAAATATAGGAAAGGCGCTTAAAATCATATACTGGAATAAAAGCTAATTGAAAAGCGAATGTCCAAAAAAGTAGGATTGCTGTAGAAGGGGGGAGCCCCTTTTGCAGCAATCGTTTTTTATATTATATATTAAAGTGCGGATTGTAATAGAGACTGCCCTGCATCCAATCCGATAGCTGAGTGATTGGATTGGATGTGAAAAGTAATAGAAATTGTTTCATTATTTCATATAATTTATTCTTTTATTCAAACAGACACAAAATATTTTCAGACAGGCCATTTTGAAAAAAAGTGTTCGAAAAAATACATTTCTACAATTTGCACAAACTTTTTGGCACACTCAAAAAAATCAATCTAAGAGTAGAAAATTAGAAAAAAGTTATCCACATTTGAAATTAGAAAAAAGACTGGAAAAGCAGGTTATCAACAAAGTTATCCACATTATCCACATTTTCCCCATCCGATTTGTGAGTTTACATAGTAAATTTGAGAATATACGTTCTGTACAAATCAGATAAAATATTTTTAGTGATAAAAAATCACGAAATTGTTCTTGACATTGTCAATGTCGAAATATAAGGAGAATTATCTGAAAATGAGCTCAACGAGCAGCAATCAATTTATAAATGGGGTTACCTTGTGCGGAAAACTTTTCCTCATATTCTGTCATAATATTTCCCAGATTCATTTTCGGATCCTGATGCAGATTACGAGTGCAGGCAAGGAGTTTCCAGCCGGCTTCCTTAATACTCTCTAAAGAAAAATCAAAAAGGGACTCGTTATCTGTCTTAAATTCAAGCTGTCCTGAAGGTGACAGAATTGTATCATAACGCTTTAGATACTCCACAGAAGTCAGCCGCCGTCTGGCGTGGCGATCTTTAGGCCAGGGATCAGAAAAATTCAAATAAATGCGCATAACGTCTCCAGGGGCAAAGAACTGTTCCAGATTAGCAGCATCCACACACATGAAATAAAGATTGGGTAAAGGCGCAGCTTCCATTTTCTTAATGGCTTTGATAAGAACACTGGTGTAGCGCTCAATGCCAATGTAATTGATCTGGGGATTAGTCTTTGCCAGCTCCATCAAAAAACGTCCCTTTCCCATACCGATTTCTACATGGAGAGGATGGTCATTGTTAAAAATTTTGTGCCAATCATTGGGCGCCTCCAAATCCTCATGTATTACATAGGGGCTTGTTGCAACAGCCTCATCAGCTCCTTTAATTTTACGAAGTCTCACGATTTTCTCCTTTTCTGTGCAAAGTATTCTTGAAAATTCAACTGCAAAGAGGGATAAATTCCCAAAGATATGTCTATAATAATATGGGAAAAAGGAAATATTACTCTTTCCGGCCCAAGAATTATAATTATTTTATAAGAAAATAAAAAAAAGATCAAGAAATATAAAAAAAGTACTTGCATTTTATAAAACAATGCATTATAATAATTCTTGCGTCGAAAAAGTGACGAAAAGAAAAGATAGAGAAGCGCGATTAGCTCAGCTGGCAGAGCACCTGACTCTTAATCAGGGTGTCCAGGGTTCGAACCCCTGATCGCGCACGCAGGGCACTGGTTTTACGGATTTACCGTGGGGTCGGTGCTTTTTTAATGCTATTTATGATAATTGATAAATAAGAGAATATTACATGATACGGTTTTAATGACGAAGATATTTCAGCATTTTGCGTAAATTTTAGGTTTTTTAGGCAAATAATACGAATTATAGAATGATTTGTAACTTTTTGGGGACTTTTTTCAAAAATTGCTTGTAATAACTGGAAAAATATACTAAAATGTGTTTATAGATGAGGAAGGGTAATCGTAAAGGTGGTTCCTCGACTCAAGGTTGAAGATACTTCTATTTCACCATAATGTGCATGAATAATTTTCTGTGTAATTGCAAGCCCGAGACCGGTGCCGTATGGCTTTTGGGATGAGAAGGGTGTGAAAAGCGTTTCGATGGTTTCCTGATTCATTCCGCAACCGTCATCTGAGATTCGAATAATGATCTGATCAAGATATTTCCTGACAGACATAGAGACGCAGCCATCTTCTCCCGTGGATTCAAAGGCATTTTTGAGAAGATTCAGAAATGCCTGCTTTAATTTCACTGGATTTCCAAAGACAGAGGGCAGCTGTGCCGGCATATGTACGGAGAAATGTTTTTTGCTCATAAGAACATAGGGCTTCAAACCCTCTTCTAAAGAATGTATAACTTCCTTTAAATCCACCTCACACATAAAAAAGCGCCGTTTGTCACTGTAAGCAGCCAGATCATCTAACAATTGATTGACATAGGCCATGTCCTCTAAAGTCTGTGACCAGAATTGAAAATCCTTCACTTCCGGATGCATGGATTCTATAAGCTGAAGTGAACTGTTGATCAGTGTTAGCGGGTTGCGAATTTCGTGTGTTATTTTTGAAACGGTAAAAATTGTATCTTCCATGATTTGTCTCCCAATGCTTTCAGAGCATGTGTCTGTGCATTTATTTGAAGCGCACATTCCGGCTGAAATTTGTTTTCAATGGTATTGCTTCTGGAAATAAGTGTAACACGCACAGACGGGGTTGACAATATAGAACCCGTCGGCAAAATTCGACAATGACAGGGGTAATACCTGGCAGAATTAAAAGAAAGAGGGCGAGTTATGAAAAAGGAAAGTTGCATTTTTTGCAAGATTGCAAATGGTGAGATCCCTTCTTCCACGATTTATGAGGATGAGGATTTCCGTGTGTTTCTGGATTTGAATCCGGCCACACGGGGGCATGCATTGCTTGTACCAAAGGAACATTTTGACAATCTCTTTGAGTTGGATGACGAGCTGTGCAAAAAAGCTATGGTTCTGGCAAAAAAGCTGGCAGGTCAGATGAAAGAAGCTTTGGGCTGCGATGGCTTTAATTTGGTACAGAATAATGGTGAGACAGCCGGACAGACGGTATTTCATTTTCATCTGCATCTGATTCCGCGATACGAGGGTGACACAGCAGGAATTACTTGGAATCAGGGGAAAGCATCTCCAGAAGAACTGGAAGAATTGACAGCATTACTGAAGAAAAAGTAAAGGAGGCTATTTGTTAGAGAGTAAAATGATTAGTACAAATGAAAAATTTAAGGAAATTTACGAAAAGTATAAGAATCTGATACTGAAAATAGCCTACGATATTACAAAAGACTATCATTTATCTCAGGATATCTGCCAGAAGACTTTTGAAAAGCTGTATGGCTATCAGAATCATGTAGATGAAGAACGTGTAAAATCCTGGCTGGTAGTAGTTGCTTCCAATGAAGCCCGTGATTACTGCCGAAAGGGCGGAAACTATAGCCTTCTATTTAGCGGCACGGCAGAGCTTGAGTGTATCTTGGAGTGCGAAAATTGTATTGATCTGCACATAGACCAGGAAGCCAGAAGAGAGCTGTTGGGCAGAATGATGGAAGGTCTGCGGCAAAAGAATTGCAATTGGTATGAGGTTTTTCTTCTTGCAGAGTATTTGGAGATTCCAAGGAAGGTAATTGCAAAGCAACGCGGCGTATCTTTAAGTACTGTAGATGTATATTTGCGGAAGGCAAAGAAGTGGCTGTTTGCCCATTATCAGAATGATTATGAGACATTATAAAATGAAAAATCGGAAGACTTGCGTCTGTCCATAGCCCCAAGGGGATTGTGACAAACGCAAGAGGCTTCTGTATTTTTATCAAGCATGTGAGACAGCGGCTTCGATTAAGTTGATGATGGTTTCGATGGAATCTGTCTGGTTACTGTTGCTCATGGCGGAGACGAAGGAAAAGCGATTTTTATAGAGAGAATGAATCCCTTGAAGCAGAGCTTCATTGGTGATTTTTTCTTCCTCCAAAACCATGCTAAAGCCTTGCTTTTCAAAAGATCTGGCATTTAAGATCTGATCTCCCCGGCTGGCAGCAGCGGAAAGAGGAATGAGCAGGCTGGGTTTTTTTAGGGCCAGAAGTTCGCAGATGGCATTGGCACCTGCACGGGAGATGACAATATCGGCAAGGGCGAAGAGATCCTTTAATTCGCTTTGGATATATTCATATTGTACATATCCGCCCAGATGTCCAAGGGAAGTATCCAGCTTTCCGGCGCCACAGAGGTGAACCACCTGGAATTCTTTCAAAAGCGTTGGAAGGATCTTGCGGACAGCTTCATTTACAGCTACGGCGCCCATGCTTCCGCCCATAACCAGAATAACAGGTTTGTTAGCGGAAAGGCCTGTAAAGCGCAGAGCATTCAGTCGGTTCCCGTCAAGAAGCTCCTGACGGATAGGTGATCCTGTGAGTACTGCCTTTTCTGAAGGAAGATACTGCAAGGTTTCAGGAAAATTGCAACAGACCTTTCGAGCAGAGGGAATGCACAGCTTATTGGCCAGACCGGGTGTCATATCAGACTCATGAATGATTGTGGGTACGTGGTAGCGCCTGGCGGCCAGAACCACCGGGACGGACACAAAGCCGCCTTTGGAAAACAGAACGTCTGGTGAAAGCTTTTTTATGATCCGACAGGCTTCTTCGTAACCTTTAATTACTTTAAAGGGATCGGTAAAGTTCTTTGGATCAAAGTAACGACGAAGCTTTCCGGAAGAGATTCCGTAGTAAGGAATCTGCAGCTCTTCGATAAGCTTCCGTTCGATCCCATTGTAGGAACCCATGTAAGAGATCTCATAGCCCAGTTCGCGAAGTCTTGGCAGAAGTGCAAGATTGGGAGTTACATGTCCGGCAGTTCCGCCGCCGGTCAAAAGAATACGTTTCATTATCAAACCTCCATAGAGATAAACAATCTATGGTTATTATGATAGGTTCCCATTCGTCTGTCAATTCATATTCTGCGAAAATAAAGGAAATATCATGGAGAAAGAGGATTTAAAAGAAAGATTAACACAAGAGATTGAAACGGAAGCGCTTATTTTGGAAAGGAGGGTGAACACAAAAAAAGAACTTGCATCCCTGGAAATGCCGGAGGATTCCTATGAACAGTTGATGAAGCGGATTCGGGAGAAAGAAGAAGCAAAGGCTAGAAAGCGTCAGCTTTCAAGAAAAGCCCTGGCGACTGCTGCTATGGTTATGGTGCTCGTCACAATAGTTGGAGTAGGTGTGAATGGGGCCCGATTGTATGTGCTAAATGTGGAAAATCGCAAGAAAAATGGAAAGCTTGATATAGTGGCAAGTACAGATGATATATTTTATGTTGAACTAACAGAAAAAGAGGCTTATGAGAAGATAGAAGAAGAGATTGGCATTCTAGCTTTAAGGTTAAGCGATAAACCGCAAGGGATGGAATTGGGAGATGTTTTTATTGATACAGAGATGGGTGAAGCTTTAATGGAGTTTTACTATAATAATCACATTTTAACTATATATGAAAATAAGCAGAATAAGGATGCATCTTTTATTACAAACTTAGATGGGCAAGTAATTGATACAATAGAAAGTTTTTATTTAGGAAAAGAATTAGAGATTCTGAAAGTTAATGAAACAAATGGGAAGATAGTTTACCAAACGCAAATGGAATATGCAAATGCTTTTTATTACTTGTCAAGTGATATAGAGTTGGATGAGTTTGAAAATATTCTATGTGGAATTATTTTCAATAATGAATAAATGAAAAATCTGTTTTGCAGAAAAATAGAGGATATTAAAAAGAGAGGTCGAGGATTAAATTGAGAAAACAAAGAAAAATGGTTTCAGCTTTTTTGTGTGTTATGTTAGTAGTAGGGTTATGGATACCTGATGGATTAACTGCAAATGCCGAAGAAATGGTAGTACCAGGATATCATGAATACACAGAAACAGAAGAAGAATGTATTGATCATTGGTATGGAATTGCAAGGGGAGTCTATTTGAAAGAAAGCATTTGTGGAATTAAAGATGCAGGAACAGGAAAGGTAAGTATTTCAGGAACAACAACAGCTCATGCAATATGTGATACAGTAAAAGTAGGAATTTATTTGGATGAAAGCTCAAATGGGGGTAAAACATTTAGTCAAATTGGCAGTTATTATTTTTCGAGAGAAAATGTATCTTCTTGCCATGGAAGCAAGACCAGTATTTCGGTGAAAAGCGGATGGCATTATATGGCTAGAGGTGGACATAGTGTGTCAAAAGATTCTAAAACAGAATCGACAACAACAAATACAGGAGTTCTAACAGCTTCATAGTATTAAATTTGTGGTGACGAAAAAATAAAGAAGTTTAACCAGAAAAAACGGTAAGGCCTTCCAGCCTTACCGTTTCCCATCTTCCTCCAAAGCCAACCTTAAAGCCTTCGCCAACTGATCCGGGCAGGATGTAGGTTTTGCTCCACAGCGAATCCCCTCCACTTTTTCAATGGCTTCCTCCGCCTTCATACCCTTAACCAAAACAGCCACCCCCTGGGTATTTCCAGAGCATCCGCCGACGAATTCTACATTTTCAATCGTATGATCCGGAGCCAATTCCACATGAATAGCCATAGAGCAGGTTCCCTTAGTTCGATATGTCATAAAGCTTAATCCTCCTTTCGTTATCCTCAGACATAGCAATTATAACAGTCCCGAAAAAGTACGTCAATAACCGGAGAATACTGTAAAAAGGTTGCAATTCCACATCAATATTGCTAAAATAAACAAAGGCAAGCCAATGCAGCAATATATGCACACGATGCCGACTAGAAGCAAAGGCTCCAAAAGAAAAAAGAAAGCGAGAACGTATATGGGAAGAATCGGAATTATCGGAGCGATGGAAGAAGAGGTAGCTCTATTAAAGGAAAAGATGGACATAGAAGTCATTGTCAAAAAGGCTTCCATGGAATTCTATCAGGGTACTCTGAATAATCATGAGATTGTAGTAGTGCGCAGCGGAATCGGAAAAGTCAATGCCGGACTGTGCGCACAGATTTTAATAGATGTATTCAATGTAAGCCAGCTGATCAATACCGGAATTGCGGGTTCACTGAAGGCAGAGATCAACATTGGAGATATCGTTGTATCCTCCGATGCCCTTCAGCATGACGTGGATGCCCGGAACTTTGGCTATTCCAGAGGTGAGATCCCCCGAATGGATACCATAAGCTTCCCGGCAGATCCGGAGCTGATATCCATTTCCAAAGAAGCATGCCGGAAAGTCAATCCAGATATAAATGTATTTGTTGGCCGAATCGTAACAGGCGATCAATTTATCGCAGAACGCACCGTCAAAAATGAGATAGCCTCCTGGACGGAAGGCTACTGCACGGAAATGGAGGGAGCAGCTATCGCTCAGGCCGCTTATCTGAACCGGGTGCCCTTTGTAATAGTAAGAGCCATTTCCGACAAAGCAGATGACAGCGCCGCCATGGACTATCCAACCTTTGAGCAGCAGGCCATTCAGCATTCCGTAAAACTTATTGAGGAATTTGTATCTCAGATTCCGGAGGATACCTTTTAAAAGCAGAAGAAAGAAAAAGACGAATGAGAGCGCCAGGTGAAGACTTTTGTCGAAGCCTGGCGCTAAACCATTCTTTCCACGGTTCCGATCCCCATGTATAATGTAAGAAAAAGTCAGGACAGGCAGGGGGAAATCCGGATGTTTGAAATAGGTTTAACAATAGGCTGGGCAGCACTTATGATATTGCTTTTATGTATTCGGGCAGATATCCGGGAGCTTTCAGCACTTATGAAGGAAAATCGGAGAGAGCTTTTAAGGAATAGTTTTGGAGGAAGGGCAAATGAGAGCTATCCCAATTTTCAGGAGGAAGCTCATCGAGAGGTAAAAAGAGATAAAAAAGAAGAACCAAAACAGGCACGATCTTTAAATCAATCAGAGGAACAGCTTTTAAAAGAAGTATTGACAGAATTTTTAGGCTAATACAGGAAGATATTTCGGAAAATAAGGAGTTCACCAGTGGATTAATTTGGATAAATATGTTACAATACCAATAACAGAAAGCTGAAAAGCGCAGGAGATTAAGGAGGATACGATTTATGATAAGCTGGAAAAATCTAGATACCCTAGATGCATATCAGGAGCTTGCAAAGGTAACGAGTGTAAACCTCGTGGAAGCCATGACCGGAGAGAACGGCGCAGAGCGTGTGAAAAAGTACAGCGTTTCTATGGCAGGAGGTCTTACCTATAATTATGCGGCAAAGCAGATAGACGATGAGGTGCTGGCAGTCCTTGCAAAGCTGGCTGATGAGGCACAGCTTACGGAGAAGTTTGAGGCTCTGTATAATGGAGAAGTAATCAATACCGGCGAGAAGCGCCGTGTGCTGCACCATTTGACCCGTGGACAGTTAGGAGAGGCTGTGGTGGTTGAGGGTGTGGATAAGCGTACATTTTACGCAGAGCAGCAGAGAAAGTATACAGAACTGGCGAACAAAGTCCATGCAGGAGAGATTGTAAATGCAACAGGTGAGAAGTTTACCACTGTGGTACAGATTGGCATCGGCGGAAGTGATCTGGGGCCCAGAGCTATGTACTTGGCGCTGGAAAACTGGGCAAAGAAAAACAACACTCTGAAAATGGAAGCAAAATTCATCAGCAACGTAGATCCGGATGATGCGGCGGCTGTTTTGGATTCTATTGATGTGGCACATTCTATTTTCGTACTTGTATCCAAATCCGGTACAACCTTGGAGACCCTGACCAATGAATCCTTTGTGAAGGATGCGCTTGCGAAGGCAGGTCTTGATGCGTCCAAGCACATGGTTGCCGTGACCAGCGAGACTTCACCTCTTGCCAAGAGCGATGATTATCTGGCAGCTTTCTTTATGGACGATTACATTGGCGGCCGTTATTCCTCCACTTCTGCAGTGGGCGGTGTAATCTTATCTTTGGCATTCGGACCGGAGGTATTTGAAGAGTTCCTGGCTGGCGCAGCGGCAGAGGATGTTCTTTCCAAAAATAAAAATATGCTGGAGAATCCGGCGATGCTGGATGCGCTGATCGGTGTATACGAGCGCAATGTTCTGGGTTATCCGAGTACGGCTGTGCTGCCATATTCACAGGCTCTGGGCCGCTTCCCGGCTCATTTGCAGCAGTTGGATATGGAATCTAACGGAAAGTCTGTCAATCGCTTTGGCGAGACGGTAGATTATCCCACAGGACCGGTTATTTTCGGCGAACCGGGAACCAATGGACAGCATTCCTTCTATCAGCTGCTTCATCAGGGAACGAATATTGTACCGCTGCAGTTTGTAGGCTTTAAAAACAATCAGATGGGTGTAGATGTGGTGATTCAGGACAGCACAAGCCAGCAGAAGCTCTGTGCGAACGTAGCAGCTCAGATCGTAGCTTTCGCCTGCGGAAAAGAAGATGAGAATCCAAACAAACGCTTCGAGGGCGGCCGTCCGTCCAGTATTATCATTGGAGACCAGTTGACTCCGGCATCCTTGGGAGCCCTTTTGTCACACTTTGAGAACAAAGTGATGTTCCAGGGATTCGTATGGAATGTGAACAGCTTCGACCAGGAAGGTGTACAGTTGGGCAAGGTACTGGCAAAGCGTGTGCTTGCCCATGAGACTGACGGAGCATTAAAGATGTACAGCGAACTGTTGGATATTTAAAGAAATACTTTTAAAGAGATTATAAAATGAATTTGAAGATTGTATTTGAGGATGCACACCTGCTGGTTTTATATAAGCCGGCAGGTGTTCCTGTCCAGAGTGCCCGAGTGGGAGCGAAAGACTGTGAAAGTATGCTGAAAAATTATTTATATGAGAAATCCCTTAATGAACAAAAGCTCTGTGCAGATCAAACTCCCTATTTAGGGATCGTTCATCGCCTGGATCAGCCGGTGGAGGGACTTCTGGTGTTTGCCAAAACCAGCACTGCGGCAGCAGAGCTGAATCGTCAGCTTCAGGATGGACGAATGAAAAAGAGTTACCTGGCAGTTTTGGAAAGTGTGGATAATTCTGTTAAAAAATATCGGAAAAACCGAAAAGATGGTGGAAAACTTAATGAAAATGTGGAAAAATCGGTGGATAACTGGTCGAAAATAGTAGATTTTTTGAAAAAAAATGGAAAAGAAAACTGTTCCGCAATTGTACAGGAGGGAACGCCGGGAGCTAAAAAAGCAGTTCTCCGCTATCGGATTTTGCAGGCAATTGAAGGCCGGAAACTGGCAGAAATACAGCTTTTGACAGGACGCCACCATCAAATCCGAGTGCAGATGGCGGGGATGGGGACACCTCTTATGGGAGATCGGAAATATGGACGTTTTCAGGAAAATGTGGATTCTGTGGATAAGTCCTATCCGGCATTGTGTGCCTATCGGCTGGAATTCGTACACCCTAAGATAAAAGAGCCTGTGGTATTTCAAATAAAGCCGGAAAATCCGTTTTTTGCTCCATTTTGCATATGATAAAAACAGTATTTGGATGAATGTAACAGGGTAAAATTTATCTTTTCACTTATACTATTTCCATGGAAACAAAAGCGCAAGCGGAGGGAACTTAATGGAAATGGAAACGGCCATGAAGTGGATAAGGGAAAAGAAAACCCTTTGGAAAAAGATCGGAATCATAGTTGGCGTGTATCTGGGAATGAAGTACCTGGTGCCCCTTGTGATTCCGTTTTTGCTTGCAGGCTTTATAGTCTGCTGGAGCTGGCCGCTTCTTCGATGGATGAAAAGGCATTTGCACATCAAACCGCCCTATGTGATGGCTGTGCTGCTTCTTTTGACGGCTATTCTTATTATAACTGGCTTTTATGCAGCAGTGAAAGAGCTGGGAAGTCTGGCGGTACGTGTGGGGGCGGATATGGAAACGTGGGGACAGATGGAAGAATTTCTGTATGACTGCTGCGACAGTGTCAGTGAATTTTTCCATGTAGAGGCATCCGGCGTGCGGATTTTTGTGACAGATCAGTTAAATGTATTTCGGGATCAGGCCCGGCAGAATATCTTGCCGGGGGCTTTCGATGGTTCCTGGCAATTCTTAAAGGGAGCAGGCTCCTGGGTGACGGCGCTGCTGGTAACAGGGATTTCTGTGCTTCTTTTGTCAGCAGACTTTGATACAATTAAAGAGATGGGAAAAAAATATCCCCTTTATGAAAAGGTTGCAGCATCTATTCGAGGAATGCTTCATGCTGTGGGAGGCTATTTGAAGGCCCAATGCATCATTATGGGGATTGTTATGCTGTTAAGTATTCTTGGCGTGTGGATTTCGGGGGCATCAAAGGCGCCTGTCTTTGTGGGAATCGGGATTGGATTTCTGGATGCTTTGCCGGTATTCGGAACAGGGGCTGTCTTTGTTCCGTGGATTTTGGTGCTTTTGCTCCAAAAAAAGTATGCGTCTCTTATCGTTTTGGCTGTAACCTATGGAATCTGTATGCTGACAAGAGAGCTTCTTGAACCGAAGCTGATTGGAAATCGCCTGGGAGTCCTGCCAATCGTAGTTCTTATGAGTGTTTATGTTGGAGTCAAGCTCTACGGCTTTGGAGGGATCATTCTTGGCCCCCTGTCGGTTCTGCTGGTAAGAGAACTGTGGGGGCAGATAAACCTGGATTAACGGCGTGTTTTCCTTGACAAAGGCCATATGCCGGTAATAAAATGATAAGAGTTTAAAGCCGGGCAGCAAAAGGCCCAGTCAGAATCAGAAACTAGAAAGCATTTTGGCGTTGAGAGGAGAACAGTGATGGCAAAGGATAAGAAGCTGGTGGAAGCAATTACATCCATGGAAACGGATTTTGCCCAGTGGTACACGGATGTTGTAAAGAAAGCGGAGCTGATTGATTATACAAGTGTAAAGGGCTGCATGGTAATTAAGCCGGCAGGCTATGCGATCTGGGAAAATATCCAGAAGGAGCTGGATGCCAGATTTAAAGCAACGGGTGTGGAAAATGTATATCTTCCCATGTTTATCCCGGAAAGCCTCCTTCAAAAAGAAAAGGATCACGTAGAGGGCTTTGCTCCGGAGGTTGCCTGGGTAACCCACGGCGGCTTGGAGCCATTGCAGGAGCGGATGTGTGTAAGGCCTACTTCTGAGACCTTGTTCTGTGACTTCTATGCAAAGGAGGTTCAGTCCTACCGGGATCTGCCCAAGGTATACAATCAGTGGTGTTCCGTTGTGCGCTGGGAGAAGACCACCCGTCCCTTCCTGCGTTCCAGAGAGTTCTTGTGGCAGGAGGGGCATACAGCCCATGCCACGGCAGAGGAAGCAGAGGAGCGTACCATTCAAATGCTGAATGTGTATGCGGATTTCTGCGAGGAAGTACTGGCCATTCCGGTTATCAAGGGCCAGAAGACTGATAAGGAGAAATTCGCAGGTGCAGAGGCAACCTACACCATTGAGTCCTTAATGCATGACGGCAAGGCTCTGCAGTCCGGCACCAGCCATAACTTTGGAGATGGATTTGCAAAGGCATTTGAGATTCAGTATACAGACAGAGATAACCAGCTCCAGTACGTACATCAGACCTCCTGGGGCATGACCACCCGAATGATTGGCGCCATTATTATGGTACACGGAGATGACAGCGGACTGGTGCTTCCGCCTCGGATTGCGCCTGTACAGGTGATGGTGATTCCCATTGCCCAGCATAAAGAGGGCGTTCTGGATAAGGCATTTGCTATTCGGGATGAGCTTATTGAGGCAGGCTTTAAAGTAAAGGTAGATAACTCTGATAAGAGTCCCGGCTGGAAGTTCTCTGAGCAGGAGATGAAAGGAATCCCTGTGAGAATCGAGATTGGCCCCAAGGATATGGAGGCAAATCAAGCCGTGATTGTGCGGCGTGACAACCGTGAGAAGACCATTGTATCTCTGGGTGAGCTGTCCCGAAAGCTGGCAGAGGTTTTGGATACCATGCAAAAGGAGATGCTGGAGCGTGCAAGAGCCCACCGGGATGCCCATACCTATGATGTGGCGACCTATGAGGAATTTGTAAAGACTCTGGAGGAAAAGCCAGGCTTTGTAAGAGCTATGTGGTGCGGGGAACAGGCATGCGAGGACAAGATCAAAGAAGATACCACAGCGACCTCCCGGTGCATGCCTTTCCGGCAGGAAAAGCTTTCCGATACCTGCATCTGCTGCGGAAAGCCTGCAAAATCCATGGTATATTGGGGCAAGGCATATTAATGTGAACATTTATGAAATGAGTAAAAGCAGACCAAAAGAAATAAACTGTGACATGAGGATAGAGATACCAGCAAAAGCGAATCAAATCATCGGCCGTCTCATAGGAGCAGGGTATGAAGCCTATGCAGTGGGGGGCTGTGTGCGTGATGCCATTCTGGGCCGTCCGGCGGCAGATTGGGACATTACCACCAATGCCAGGCCAGAGCAAGTTAAGGCTTTGTTTTCAAGAACCATTGATACTGGAATACGGCATGGAACCGTAACTGTGCTTCTGGGGAAGGAAGGCTTTGAAGTAACCACTTACCGCATAGACGGAGAATATCGGGATGGCAGGCACCCCCTGGAGGTTATCTTTACACCAAGTCTTTTAGAGGATTTAAAAAGAAGAGACTTTACCATCAATGCCATGGCATATAATGATACAGAAGGCCTAATAGACGCATTTGATGGGATAGGGGATCTGAAAAGGAGACGGATTCGCTGCGTGGGAGAGCCTCAGGAACGATTTACGGAAGACAGCCTGCGAATCTTAAGGGCGGTACGATTTTCTGCTCAATTAGGCTTTGACATAGAAGAAAATACAAGAAAGGCTGTGGCTCAATTTGCCCCCAGTCTTACACGAATCAGCGCAGAACGGATTCAGACGGAGCTGGTGAAGCTTTTAACTTCCAGGCATCCGGAGACTTTTCGAACTCTTTATGACACAGGCATTACAAAAGTGATACTGCCGGAATTCGATGCCTGCATGGAGACGCCGCAGAATCATCCGCATCACTGCTGCTGTGTAGGAGAGCATCTTCTATTAGCCCTGCAGGAAGTGGAGGCGGATAAGGTGCTGCGGCTGACAGCTCTCCTTCATGATATTGGAAAACCCCTGACCCATACCAGAGACGAACCGGGAGTGGATCACTTTCCTGGTCATGGAGATGCCGGCGCAGAGCTAGCGGATAATATTCTGCACCGCATGAAGTTTGATAACGATACGATTTACAGGGTAAAGCATCTGGTGCGTGTTCATGATTATCTGCAGATCCCGCCAACTCCAAGAGGTGTACGCCGGGCAGTGTTCCGGATTGGAAAAGAATATTTTCCGGATTATTTAAAGCTCCGCCGGGCAGATATTTTGGCCCAGAACCCGTCCATGCATCGGGAAAAGCTGGAGGCATTGGAAGTATTGGAAAACTTATATCAGCAAATCCTTGAGGAACAAAACTGTCTCTCCTTAAAAGAACTGGCAGTAACAGGAAGCGATCTGATAGAGGCAGGTCTGGAGCCGGGGCCAAAGCTTGGAGCGGTTTTAAAAGAGCTTTTGGAACTGGTAATTGAACATCCGGAATATAATACAAAACAATATTTGTTATCTCATCTTCCTATGTGATAAAGGCTCCCATGGATGCTTGCGCCAACAGGCAGAATCAAGAGCAAAAGAACAAAATACTAAGTGCATAATTCCCCTCGTTTCTTCATAGATTTGAAAGGAACGGGGGGATTTTTGTGAACGAAAAGGCACTGCAAATTTTAGAGCAGTATGACATCAAATTACTTCGGAGTTTTGGCGGCCGGGGTGCAATTATGCTGGAGACAGAACAGGGGCTGAAATTATTGAAAGAATTTGCAGGCTCCAAAACAAAACTTCCCTATGAACAGATGGTGCTTGCAAAACTGGAGCAGGAGGGAGTCTGCCAGGTTGATCGGGCTGTCGCAAATCTGGAGGGAGAATTGATTTCCCAAGGGGAATATGACACCACCTGGCTCATTAAAAACTGGCCTTCTGGTAAAGAGTGTGATACCCACAGTGAGGCAGACCTGTTAAAGAGCATGGAGGTGCTTGCACGGATTCACCAGACAGCTCGGGGAATATGGGGTGCAGAGTCCGGGCCAACATGCCGGCTTTTGGGAAATGACCGAAGGACTGAGCTGGAAAAGCATAACAGAGAACTAAAGAGAGTTCAAAACTTTATCCGAAGCAAGCGCAGAAAAGGAAGCTTCGAACTGCTTTTTCTAAAGTATGCCCGGCAGATTATGGAAGATGGCGGCTATGTTCTTGGACAGATGGCATCTTCCGACTATGAACAGCTCTGGCAAAAGGCAAAAGAAGAAGAGCACATCTGTCATGGGGAATACATACACCATAATATCTTCATCAACCGCCAATCCGCAGCCGTTGTAAACTTTCAGCGCTGTGAGATAAACGTGCAGATCAATGATCTTTGCCTTTTCCTGCGCAAAATTATGGAAAAGCAAAACTGGAACGAAAGCCTGGCTCTGCGAATGCTGCACGCCTACGAGACAGCCCGGCCCTTATCAGAAACAGAACGCTTCTATCTGGCTGCCTGTCTGTACTACCCCGAAAAGGTCTGGAAACTGGCCCACCACTACTACAATGCCAACAAAGCCTGGATTCCGGAAAAGAGCACAGAAAAACTGGAAGTCTTCCTGGAACAAGAAGCTCAAAGAAAAAAAATGATAAAACACACCCTGCAATTCGGCCCCTGACTGGATAAAAGCATCCCTTAAAATACTGCTTTTAGTAATACATTGACTTTTATATCCAAATTTATTAAAATCATATGTAAATGAAGGCAAGCCTTCATAATATAGGAATGGGGTGTAAAACTATGTATTTAGAAGATTACAAACGTTGGTCAGAAGCAGACTTGGAAGATTCGGCATTAAAGGAAGAACTGGAAACCATCAAAGGAAATGACGAGGAGATCAAAGATCGCTTTGCAGTAGCCTTAAAATTCGGCACAGCCGGACTCCGGGGCGTATTAGGAGCGGGTTCTAACCGCATGAACATTTATGTAGTCCGCCAGGCAACTCAGGGTCTGGCCAACTGGGTAAAAACACAGGGCGGGAATCAACTGGTAGCTATTAGCTATGACAGCCGCATTAACAGCGATGTATTTGCAAAAACCGCTGCCTGTGTACTGGCTGCAAATGGAATCAAGGTACGTATCTATGACGCACTGATGCCAGTACCGGCCTTAAGCTTTGCTACCCGTTTTTATGAGGCAAATGCAGGTATTATGGTTACTGCTTCTCACAATCCTGCAAAATACAACGGCTACAAGGCCTATGGCCCGGATGGCTGCCAGATGACAGACGAGGCGGCTGATATTGTTTATGCGGAGATTCAGAAAACAGATATCTTAACCGGAGCAAAAATGATGAGCTTTGAAGAAGGCATAGAAGCAGGTATGATTGCCTATGTTGGAGATGACTGCAAGGAAGCCCTTTACGATGCAATTAAGGCCCGGAGCGTACGGCCGGGAATCTGTGAGACGGCAGGTTTAAAGCTGGTCTACTCTCCTCTTAACGGTTCCGGTCTCGTTCCTGTTATGCGGATTTTAAAGGATATAGGCATTACCGATATTACCATTGTTCCGGAACAGCAGTATCCGGACGGCAACTTCCCCACTTGTCCTTATCCCAATCCGGAGATTTTTGAAGCGCTCCGCCTGGGGCTTGAGCTGGCAGAAAAGTCTGGCGCAGATCTGATGCTGGCCACAGACCCGGATGCAGACCGCGTCGGCATTGCTATGAAGTGTCCGGACGGAAGCTATGAGCTGGTATCCGGCAACGAAGTGGGTGTGCTCTTATTGGATTATATCTGTGCGGGCCGCATAGAAAAGGGCACCATGCCAGAGAAAGCAGTTGCGGTAAAATCTATTGTTTCCACACCTCTTGCAGATGCAGTAGCAGAAAACTATGGTGTAGAGCTTCGAAGCGTCCTGACCGGCTTCAAATGGATCGGAGATCAGATTGCACAGCTTGAGGCAGCAGGAGAAGTAGACCGCTTTATCTTTGGATTTGAGGAAAGCTACGGCTATTTGGCAGGTCCCTATGTACGTGACAAGGATGCTATTATCGGTTCTATGTTGATCTGCGAGATGGCAGCATACTACAGAAGCATCGGTTCTTCCTTAAAGCAGAGAATGGAAGAAATCTATGACAAATATGGCCGCTATTTAAATAAAGTAGACAGCTTCGAGTTCCCAGGCTTATCCGGTATGGATAAGATGTCCGGCATCATGGATGACCTGCGCAAGAATCCGCCCAAAGAGATCGGCGGATATTCGGTAGTAAAAGTAACAGACTTTAAGAAACCGGAAGAAACCGGCCTGCCTGCAGCCAATGTACTGATCTATAAGCTGGAAGGCGGCGCAGAGGTTATTGTTCGGCCGTCCGGAACAGAACCGAAGATCAAAACCTACTTTACAACCTTGGGAAAAGATCTGGCAGAGGCACAGGCGCAGAAGGACACACTGGCAGCAGCCTTAAAGCCCATTTTTTCATAAGAGGATGAAAAGCGGACATGGAGAAAAGATACACCTACCAGGAGCTTCTTAATATCGTAGCAGAGCTTCGGAGCGAGCATGGCTGCCCATGGGACAGAAAGCAGACCCATGAGAGCATGATTAAATGTCTCAGGGAAGAGAGCGAAGAGGTCATAGAGGCAATCGAGAATCAGGATGACGAGAACCTCTGTGAAGAGCTTGGCGATGTGATGCTGCAGGTTTTGATGCACAGTCAGATTGCAGCAGAGGAAGGACGCTTTACCATAGAGGATGTGGTAGATATGCTTGCACAGAAGCTGGTGCGCCGTCACCCCCATGTGTTCGGGAGCCAAAAAGCATTGACTGCGGAGGAAGGACTGGCGAGCTGGAATGCAATAAAAGCGCAGGAGAAAGCTTTGAAGGAAGAGAAAAAACGGGAAAATCCTTGACAAACAGATAAGAAACGAGTATAAATAGGAAAGAAGATATGGAACACACACACAGACATATCCTTCAAAACAACAAGACTTTATTTTTTAGGAGGAAACACCGATGAACAGAATGGAATTAGTAGCTGCAATTGCAGAGCAGACAGAATTATCTAAGAAAGACGCAGAGAAGGCTTTGAAGGCATTTACAGATGTTATTACAGAGGAGCTGAAAAAGGGCGGAAAGATCCAGTTAGTTGGATTCGGTACCTTTGAAGTATCCGAGAGAGCAGCAAGAGAGGGAAGAAATCCTCAGACTGGCAAGACCATGACCATTGCGGCTTCCAAGGCTCCCAGATTCAAAGCGGGAAAAGCATTAAAGGATGCTCTGAACTAATCGATGCGTTTAGATAAATATTTAAAGATTTCCCGTCTCATAAAGCGGCGGACTGTGGCAAATGAAGCCTGCGATGCGGGACGAGTTCTGGTCAACGGTAAGACTGCCAAAGCATCTGTGAATGTGAAGGCAGGAGATGTCATAGAGATACAGTTTGGTACAAAGTCTGTAAAGGTAGAAGTTCTGGATGTTCAGGAGACCGTAAAAAAAGACGAAGCAAAAGAATTGTACAAATATCTTTAAATCAAGAATAAAATAGACTGCCTCCTAATATATTTAACAACAGGTTGAATATATTAGGAGGTCTTTTATTTGGAAGAGAAGCAGTATGCGAAATCTCACAGAATTTTGCTGAACAATAGACGGACAGGTACTATCAGTGGAGTGACAGATGTAATTTCGTTTGACATTGCGGAAATTTTATTGGAGACGGAGCAGGGAATGCTGACCATTAAGGGGGCAGATCTGCATGTGAACCGCCTGACACTGGAAAAGGGCGAAGTGGATATTGAAGGCCGCATTGACAGCATGGCCTACTCGGAAGTGGCGGATTTTCAGAAGGCGGGGGCATCGCTGCTGGGCCGCCTGTTTAAATAGCGCCTATGAGTGAAGGGATTTTGTTTGAACTGCAGTTTTTCTTCAAGGCCTTTTTGCTGGGAGTATTGATGATGATATCCTATGACGTGATCCGAATTTTCCGCAGATTAATTCCCCATGGAACGGCGGCAGTGGCAGTGGAGGATATTTTGTACTGGTTAATTTGCGGGGTGAGCATTTTCCGCATGCTGTATCTGGAAAACAGCGGTGCAATCAGGGGCTTTGCAATTGCCGCAGTCGTGCTTGGAATGCTGTTGTACCTGCAGGTTGCAAAAATATTGAAAAAGATAGGAAAAAAATTGCATAATTCTGTTAAACAGGTTATAATAAACTCTAAATCATCCTAAAAGAGCAATGATATTATGAGGCATTGCTTGAAAGATGCAGGCTAACAATAGGAGGTGCACAATAAGAATGACGAAGACAAGACGTGCTTTGCAGCGAAGTAAGCGTGTGGGATTACGCATTATAGCCTTTGCTATATTGTGTTTGCTGATTGTGGCCTCTGTAGGAAAGGTGCAGCTGAGAGGAAAAGGCGAGGCTTATCAGCAGAGAGAGGAAGAACTTCTGGCTGCCATTGCAGATGAAGAAGAACGGACAAAAGAAATCGAAGAATTGAAAAAATATGTCCAGACAAAGAAATATGTGGAAGAGGTTGCCAAAGAACGTCTGGGGCTTGTTTATGAGGATGAGATTTTATTTAAAGCTTCTGAGTAAGTTATATCAAGGAGTGCTGTTTCAAAGACGGCATTCCTTTTTTGTTTGTATATTTTTATGTTAAAAACAGTTTTGGAGAAAACTTTGAAGTTTTTTCTAAAATTGAAGAACTTAAGAATAAGAATTCTATGTCCAAATTTGTCTGAATTTTCTTAAAAACGGTCTCCTTATTCGACAAAAAAAACAATTTATGTCCTCTATAATACCCAACTACACAGACACACACAGAAGAAAATGGAGGATTGAGGATATGAGGCAGGAAGAAGAACGTAAAGTCGGACACTATAGCTGGCTTTATGGGGTGATTGCCGGCGGATGTGTGGCGGCCATGCAGATTGGCGTAGGACTATTGCAGGTAGAAGGGGAATTTGCGGTGATGATGGGAGCGGCTCAGGGGCTTCTGGTATGTTCTCTGACCGTTATTTGCGGCAGCATGATGGAATGGCTCCTGACACCCATTCCCACGGAGGAAGAAGATGGGCCAATCCATCCGGCCAGAGAAAGAGTAAAGGAATATGAGACGGCCTTTCGCAGTTTGGCAGATAGCTTTTCCGGCACATCCGCTACAAAAGAAATATCAATAGAAGGAACCAGTGGAGGGGCAGCCGTGTTGGACATGCCTTCTAAAACGGATCTCATCTGGAATACACGGTTGGAGGAAAACCGTGCAGCTGTGGCCGTACAGCTAAATGAGATGGCACAGATTATGACAGATACAGTAGAACATGCGTGGGATACACGTACAGATGAAGAGTTGGAGGCACATTTGAAGAAAAAGCTGCGTTCTATGGGACTTTGCGTTCATAGCGTACTGGTATATCAGCAGGAAAGCAAACGCCAGGAGGTCTATTTGGTGATGAATACCAGACGGCGGCGCTGTGTGGCAGTAAAAGAGGTTGCGGCAGTTCTGTCAAAGCTGATGAAAAAGTCCATGATGCCGGCTCATGACAGCCGGGCGTTTGTGGGGAGTGAACGGATTACCATTCAGTTTGTGGAGCGGACAAACTTTGAGGTGCTCTATGGGATAGAGAAGGCAGTGAAAGGAGAGGAACAGATTTCCGGAGATAATTTTTCCCTCTACCATTGTCAGGAGGGACAATTTATTGCTGCGCTTTCCGATGGGATGGGGTCAGGGATTACAGCCTACAAGGAAAGCGAGCGGGTAATTGATCTGCTGGAACAGTTTTTGGAGGCTGGATTTACAAAGGAGACGGCAGTGCGCATGATCAACTCTGCACTGATTGTGCGTTCTGACGCACAGGTGTTTTCTACCATTGATATCAGTTCCCTGGATCTGTATACGGGAATTTGTGAGTTTTTGAAAGTGGGGGCATCAACCACTTTTATCCGGAGGGAAAACTGGGTGGAAACGATCTCATCCACCAGCCTTCCGGCAGGTGTTTTCCATAAGCTGGATTTGGATGCTTCCAGCAAAAAGCTTTATGATGGGGATATGGTTATTATGGTGACAGATGGGGTCATGGATGCCCTTCCGGCAGATCATCAGGAGGCACTGATGAAAGATATCATTATGGAACACGATACGGGGAATCCCAAGGAGCTGGCAGCATATATTCTGGGTCGGGTTCGGCAATACCAAGATAAACAGCCCTCGGATGATATGACAGTGCTTGCCGTATCTCTTGTGAAATATTAACGTATTGGGAGAGTTGACTTTTCAAGCAGACCGCCTGTATACTGAGATCGGATATTCCGTAACGGCAAAAGGCTGAACGGGAACCATATTCCTGTGAAGGCAGGGAGTGAAGGGAGGCTTAGAGAGGCGGTGCTTTCCAAAATCAGTGCATTTATTAAAGAGAATCAGCTTATACTGCCAAAGGATAAAGTAATGGCAGGCATATCAGGAGGACCCGATTCCGTTTGCCTGCTTTTTGCGTTACGAAAGCTTAAGGAGGAATTAGATTTTGAACTGATGGCAGTACATGTGAACCATGGCCTTCGGGGCGATGAGGCAGATCGGGATCAGGCCTTTGTGGAAGAACTTTGTAGGGAACAGGGGGTTTTTTTGCGGTGCATATCTCGGGAAGTGCGTAAGAGGGCAAAAAGAGATGGACTAACCCTGGAGGAAGCAGGAAGAATCTGCCGCTACGAGGTTTTTCGCCAGGAGGCCGCACAATGGGGCTGCAACCGAATTGCTGTGGGGCATCATGGGGATGACCAGGCGGAGACGATGCTGTTTCATCTGTTTCGGGGGACGGGACTTCGAGGGTTGGCAGGGATGGAGCCAAAGAGAGACGGTCTGATTCGTCCCTTACTCTGTGCGGAGCGGCAGGAAATCCTTACATGGCTTCAGAAGCAGGGAATTACCTGGTGTACAGACAGTACAAATCAGGATGAGGCATATACCAGGAACCGAATCCGGCATACCATCTTAGCCTGTGCGAAGGAATATATTAATTCAGGGGCAGTTCGCCATATGATTCAGACAGCAGAGGAGCTGTCTGAGATTGAGCATTATTTGGAAAAAGAGACAGAGAAAGCATTTGATTTGTGCGTGCAAAGAGAAAAGGAAGGGTATTTGATCCTGGAGGAACCTTTTGACAGCCTTCCTTCCCTTTTGGCAGAACGCTTGATTCGCCGCTGTCTGACAGAGACGGGCGGAGGCTTAAAGGACATAGAGCGGTGTCACATTCATTTGGTAAGAGAGTTATTCCGGAAGCAGACAGGGAGCCGTCTTTGCCTTCCGGGGGAGAGAAAAGCAATCCGGGAGTATAAAGGCATATATCTTGGAATAGAAAAATCAAAGGAAGAGAAGAACAGCCTGAAGATGAGTTTTTGTCCAAAGATTCCGGGAAGCTGTATGGCAGGAGAAGAAAAATGGTTTTTTTCCTTGGAAAAGCCGCAAAAAAATCAATTTATTTCTGAAAAAACATATACGAAATGGTTTGATTATGATAAAATAGAGAACTATCCGGAGATTCGCAGACGTAAACCGGGGGATTATCTTGAGATTAATCGAGCTCATGGAAGAAAGAAGCTTAAGGACTTTTTAATTGATCGAAAAGTTCCGGTCAGAGAGCGGGATGAGCTCCTTTTGTTGGCGGATGGGAGCCATATCATTTGGATTCCGGGGATGCGTATCAGCGAGAGGTATAAAGTGACAGAGGATACCAGACAGATTTTGAAAGTACAGATATATGGAGGAGAGGAAGATGGCAGAGAAAGTCCGTGTAATGATTCCGGAGGATGAGGTTGATGCAAAGATTCAGGAGCTTGGAAAGAAGATCAGTGAAGACTTCGCAGGGCAGGAGGTTCATTTGATCTGCATTTTGAAGGGAAGTATCTTTTTTGTCTGCGAGCTGGCAAAACGGATCACGCTTCCGGTGACCATGGATTTTATGCAGGTTTCCAGTTATGGAGCGGAAACAAAGTCCAGCGGCGTGGTGAAGCTGAGTAAGGATTTGGATGAACCCCTTCAGGGCAAAAATGTGATTATTGTAGAGGACATCATTGATTCCGGAAGGACTCTTAATCATTTGGTAAAGCTGCTTGGACAGAGGAATCCAAAGAGCATGACCATCTGTACCCTGCTGGATAAGCCTTCACGCAGGGTGATGGATGTGGAAGTAAAGTATACAGGCTTCCAGATTCCGGATGAGTTTGTAGTGGGCTATGGCCTGGACTATGATCAGAGATATCGGAATCTTCCCTATATTGGTATTATAGAATTTGTGGATTAAAATCAGCAGGAGCTGTGCAGTGCAGCTTTGCGGAACTTAGGATAGGAGGAACAACTACATTGAACAACAGACAATACAGGGTATCATTTTTTTATCTGATTCTCCTGGCAATGCTTTTGTTTTTTGTTGCAGAATTTGCAAAAAGAGCAGAGATGCAGAATTTGTATACCTACACACAATTTCAGGAGGATGTACAATCAGGGAAGGTTGAACGGGCTGTAATCACGCAGAATGAGACAGCACCTACCGGAATTGTGGAACTGGTTAAGGCAGACGGAACTGTGGTTAAGGTGAATGTGCCGGATACTGTAGAGGCAGGAAAGCTGTTACAGAAGGCCGGAGTTCCGGTGGCTTATGACAATGTAAGGAATCAAAGCTGGCTTCAAAGTCTGGGTATTCCCCTTTTGGTGGCCGTGGTGGTTGTATTTGCTATGATGATGCTGATGAACCGTCAGGCGGGCGGCGGCAATAACCGGATGATGGACTTTGGCAGAAGCCGGGCCAAGATGACGACTCAGGAGCAGATTCATACCACTTTTAAGGATGTGGCAGGGCTTCAGGAAGAGAAGGAGGATCTGCGGGAGATTGTAGACTTTTTGAAGATGCCTCAGAAGTATATCAAAGTAGGAGCACGGATTCCCAAGGGTGTGCTGCTGGAAGGACCTCCGGGAACAGGTAAGACGCTCCTTGCCAAGGCAGTAGCAGGAGAGGCAGGCGTTCCGTTTTTCAGTATTTCCGGATCCGACTTTGTGGAAATGTTTGTAGGTGTGGGTGCTTCCAGAGTTCGAGACCTATTTGCAGACGCTAAGCGGAACCATCCGTGTATTGTGTTTATTGATGAAATTGATGCGGTGGCCAGACGGAGAGGCAGCGGCATGGGCGGAGGCCATGATGAGAGAGAGCAGACCCTGAACCAGCTATTGGTAGAGATGGATGGTTTTGGCATCAATGAGGGTATTATTGTTATGGCAGCAACCAACAGGGTTGATATTCTGGATCCGGCTATCCTGCGTCCGGGACGATTTGACCGAAAGATTATGGTTGGCCGCCCGGATGTAAAAGGACGGGAGGAGATTTTGCAGGTACACGCCAAGGATAAGCCATTGGCGGAGGATGTGGATTTGAAGCAAGTAGCTCAGACTACGGCAGGAATGACGGGTGCGGATCTGGAGAATTTGATGAATGAGGCGGCGATTTTTGCGGCTAAGGATGAACGGCAGTATATTGTTCAGGAAGATATTCGCAAGTCCTTTGTGAAGGTGGGAATCGGATCCGAGAAAAAGAGCCGTGTGGTTTCCGAAAAGGAGAAGCGGATTACGGCTTATCATGAGGCAGGTCATGCGATCCTGTTCCATGTACTTCCGGATGTGGGGCCGGTATATACGGTTTCTATTATTCCAACAGGTATGGGGGCAGCAGGATATACCATGCCGCTTCCGGAAAAGGATGAGATGTTTAATACCAAAGGCAAGATGCTGCAGGATATTCAGGTGTCCTTAGGAGGCAGGATTGCTGAGGAATTGATCTTTGATGATATTACCACGGGCGCTTCCCAGGATATTAAGCAGGCGACTGGTGTGGCACGGGCCATGGTGACTAAATATGGAATGTCAGAATCTCTTGGACTTGTAAACTATGATTCTGAAGAAGAGGTATTTATCGGAAGAGATTTTGGCCATACTAAGGGGTATGGAGAGGCGGTTGCCAGCAAGATTGATATGGAGATTAAGCGTATTGTAGATGAGTGTTATCAGAAGGCACGGGAGATTATCTTGGAGCATCGGGAGGTTTTAGATAAGACGGCAGAGCTTCTGCTTGAGAAGGAAAAGATTACACGGGAAGAATTTGAGGCTCTTTTCAAGAAGGAAGGGGACTCTTGGGCGTTTAATCTATAGTGAATTACATTTGGAACTTGGGAATTCCGTCATAATGACGGAATTCTTTTGTGAAAACCTCACAAAAAAAAATGCTATTTTTGTGAAGTTTGTGCACACTTATTTTGATGCTGTGTTATAATAATACTTGTAAAACCCCCAATACATTATATAGTTTTTGCTACACCCCATAAGTAAAAGAAATACCTTCTCCTAAAAAAGACAGCAGGATAAAATGGCTGTCTTTTTTACTTTGTATTTTTAACAGACGCAGCCTGTAAAAAACTGTCTTGTAATCTATGACGGCATATTATAAAATATATTAGAACAAGATATAATAACTAGTTTTGGAGTGAAAGAAGACAACATGATTAACAGAGATGCACTTTTTTCGGATGAGACAGATCAATACCGCATTCCCATGGAAGTCAATCCAGGGGACAAGGTGACAGTGATTTTTCGGACAGCAAGGGATGATGCGGATGGTGTATATCTTATTAGCAAGGGAAACCGCCTTCCTATGAAAAAGTTTCAAACAAATCAAAACTTTGATTATTATCAATTGGAGATGCAGGTAAGAAAGAATCCGATTCGTTATTTTTTTGAGATTCGGTCAGGAGAGGAACGCCTTTTTTACAATAAGCGGGGCGTTACGGAGGATTTGCAAAGGATCTATTCTTTTGGAATTATACCAGGATTTTCCACGCCGGACTGGGCCAAGGGTGCGGTAATGTATCAGATCTATGTGGATCGGTTTTGCAACGGCGATCCATCCAACGATGTGCTGACGGGAGAATACAGCTATATTGGTGAACAGGTAGAAAAGATAGAGGACTGGGAGCAATGTCCAAAAGAGATGGATGTACGCTCTTTTTATGGGGGAGATCTGCAGGGAATCTTAGATAAGCTGGATTATCTGGTGGAACTGGGTGTGGAAGTGATCTATATGAATCCCATATTTGTATCGCCTTCCAATCATAAGTATGACTGCCAGGATTATGATTATATTGATCCACACTTTACGGTGATCAAAAAGGATGGAGGCGAACTGCTGCCGGAGGGCGAGCCGGACAATCGGAAGGCGGAGAGGTATATTCAGCGTGTGGTGAACAGGGAGAATCTGGAGGCCAGCAATGAATTTTTTGTTCATTTTGTGGAGGAAGTACACAAGCGGGGAATTCGGATTCTTTTGGATGGTGTGTTTAACCATTGCGGATCTTTCAATAAATGGTTGGATCGGGAACGGCTGTATGAGAGAAGCGGAGATTATGAAGAAGGTGCCTATGTATCGGAGTTAAGCCCCTATCGGGATTTCTTTCGTTTCCATAATGTACATGAATGGCCCTATAACGAATATTACGACGGCTGGTGGGGGCACAAAACACTTCCAAAGCTTGCTTACGAGGCATCGCCGGAACTTCGGGAGTATATAATGAACATTGGTAGAAAGTGGGTATCGCCTCCTTATTCCGTAGATGGATGGCGTTTGGATGTGGCGGCAGATCTGGGACTCACTTCAGAATATAACCATGATTTCTGGAAAGAGTTTCGCAGCAGCGTGAAAGAGGCGAACCCGGATGCGGTAATATATGCGGAGCATTATGGAGATGCTTCCGCATGGCTGAATGGAGAAGAATGGGATTCCGTAATGAATTATGACTCCTTTATGGAGCCAATTACCTGGTTCTTAACAGGCATGGAAAAACACAGTGAGTATTTTCGGGAGGATTTGTTGAATAACGAGCAGGCATTGCTGGATGCTTTAAAAGGAAATGTATGGGCTTTTTACGGGCCGTCTTTCCTGATTGCCATGAATCAGTTATCCAACCATGATCATTCCCGCTTTTTGACCAGAACCAGCCATATGGAGGGCCGCCTGGGAAGCCGAAGCTCCGAGGATGCGTCTGTAGGAATCTCCAAGGCGGTATTTCGGGAGGCGGTGGCTTTGCAGATGACCTGGGCCGGAGCACCGACGCTCTATTATGGAGATGAAGCGGGGGTGTGCGGTTTTACGGATCCGGATAATCGAAGAACCTACCCATGGGGACATGAGGATCAGGAGCTGATAGAATTTCACAGAGAGCTGATTCGCATTCATAAGAAGAATCCGGCCTGTCGGATCGGATCCGGAAAGATTATTCTGGCTCTTCATGGAATTATCGGTTTGATTCGGTTTACCAGAGATAATCAGGTTCTTGCAGTGGTAAATAACAATGAGGAAGGGCAGAAAGTGTCAATTCCGGTCTGGCTGGGAGAGGTTCCGAATGGCGCTTTGATGGAACGCCTGATTCTGTCTGTGGAGGATGGATTTACGCTGGAGAGAGCCTGTTACCTTGTGACTGATGGGATGATTGAGATTTTCCTGCCGCCTCTTTCAGCGGCGATTCTGAGGAACCGGCGGGATACAAAGAAACATGGGAAAGTTGTGGAGAGACGCAAAAAAAAACGGATAACTAGGGGGTGGCTGCATGACGCATGTAACGCTTGGAAGCACAGGAATCGTAGTAAATAAAAATGGTTTTGGAGCTTTGCCTATCCAAAGAATTTCAAAGGAAGCGGCAGTAGTTCTTCTCAGGAGAGCCTATGAAGGCGGAATGAATTTTTTTGATACGGCCAGATTCTATACGGATAGCGAGAAAAAACTGGGAGAAGCCTTTGGCGATATGCGGGATGAGATTTATCTTGCCACTAAGACCATGGCACTGACGGCAGAAGATTTTTGGGATCACCTGGAGACATCCCTGAAAGCACTTAAAACAGATCATGTGGATCTGTATCAGTTCCACAACCCCCCGTTCTGTCCGAAGCCGGGAGATGGAAGCGGCCTTTATGAAGCGATGCTGGAGGCAAAAGCTCAGGGGAAGATCCGACATATCGGAATTACCAATCACCGTCTGGGGGTGGCTCATGAGGCGATTGACAGCGGCCTTTATGAGACATTGCAGTTTCCTTTCTGCTATCTGGCTACGGAACACGAACTGGAGCTGGTTGAAAAGTGTAAGAAAGCCAATATGGGCTTTATTGCCATGAAAGGCTTATCCGGCGGCCTGCTGACCAATTCCGCAGCGGCCTATGCTTTTTTGGCCCAGTTTGATCATGTACTTCCTATCTGGGGAATTCAAAGAGAGAATGAATTGGATGAATTTCTCTCCTACATAGATAATCCGCCGACTATGACGGAGGAGATTCAAGCGGTGATTGCCCGGGACAAGGAAGAGCTTGGGGCTGATTTCTGCCGGGCCTGCGGCTACTGTATGCCTTGTCCGGTGGGGATCGAGATCAACACCTGTGCCAGAATGTCTCAGTTGATTCGCCGCTCGCCATCAGAACTCCAACTGACCCCCGAGGTACAGGCGAAGATGAAGAAAGTAGAAGAGTGTAAACACTGTAATGCTTGTAAGAAGAAATGTCCTTTCGGGTTGGATACGCCGGCACTTCTGGAAAAAAATTATGAGGATTACAAAGGGATTCTGGATGGAAGGGTGAAGCTGTAAATTATTATTTCCGCAGGCAACGAGCCAAGCGGACATGCTGGCATGTCCATTTGGCGACTGCTGCGAGGTATTTGACTGGAAGTTATCTCTTGCAGAGAAAAGGGTTGTAGTGAGGGAAACCTATAGAAACGCATGGTGAATTATGTTTGCAGAAGAACGTATAAGAAAAATTAAAGAGATTCTGTTGGAATATGAGCATGTGGACATTAATACTCTGACTTCTTTGCTGAATGCATCGGTTACAACAGTTAGAAGGGACCTGGACCGTCTGGAGAATGAGGGCTTTCTTTTGAAAGCTCACGGAGGGGCTGTTTTAAAGCACAGTTCCGAATTTTCCGCTCCCATGCAGACTGTGGAGATCCCGTATGAGGCGGAACAGCAGCAGATTGCCCGCCTTGCGGCAAAATATGTGGAGGACAATGATGTGCTGTTTCTTGGTTCCGGCCATGTGAGCTATCTGATTGCCAGGGAGCTTAAAAATAAAAAGAACCTGCAAGTGGTTACGAATAATTTGAAAGTTGCCTATGAACTATCCAGCCAGCCCTTAATTAAAGTGTTTGCCACGGGAGGCGATGTGGAAACGACCCAGGACAGCGTGATTTTTACCGGCCGCCTGGTTGCGGAGCAGGTTTCGCAATTCTTTTTTCGAAAAGCATTTCTCGCATTCAGCGGGATCAGCATGGAATTTGGCTATACGCATAATATCCGTTCAGAAATTCCCGTTTTTCAGACATTGATGTCCTATACGGCAATTCCCATTGCCGTTGCGGACTACTCCAGATTTGATACCACGGGATTTCAGCCGGTCTGTGGGTTGGACGAGATTCGCACGGTTATGACGAACGTAACGGTTCCGGAGCGATATAAGGATTACTACTTAAGCCATGGAATTCGTATTTTTACAAGCTTTGAGGATTTGGCGTTCTAAACAAAAGGAGCTGGGAGTATGAAAGAGCCGATTTTGAAGCTGGAGCATATTTCGAAAAGACTTGGAGGAGTTCCGGTGCTGGACGGAGTCAGTTTGCAGGTAGAAGCCGGAACTTTTTTGGGGATTGTTGGGACAAATGGTGCCGGCAAAACGGTGTTGGCCAATATTTTGACCGGTGTTCTCAAAGCTGACAGCGGTACGCTCCAAATAGAGGGAAAAGATTGTTCCATTTTATCTCCGGCTCAGGCAAGAGAGCTTGGCATTTATGCGGTAAATCAGACAACTACATTGGTAGACAAGCTTACGGTGGCGGAAAACTTATGTTTTGACCAGAAAAGCAAAAGTCCGGGTGGTCTGGTATCCTGGAAAAGATGGAATGACAGTGCGAAAAAGCTTTTGGAAGAGTTGTCCATTCCCCTTTCTCCCAAAATACTGGCGGGCGGCCTGAATCTGGGACAAAAGCGGCTTTTGGAGTTGGCCAAGCTTTATGCCCATCACCCCCGAATTGCAATCCTTGATGACTGTTTTGGGGCCTTGTCGCCCCAGGAGTTGGAGATGGCGGGACGCATCGTGCAGCAGCTTCACGAAGACGGAATAACGATCTTATACTTCTCCCATCGGGTAGAGCCTATGTTTCGCCGATGTGATGCGGTTGTATTTATTCAGGACAGCCGTATTACCGGTACGATTCAGAAAAGCGAATATTCTGAGGAGGCTGCCTTTGATGAGAGCTTAAGGGAGCAGAAAACGGTGGTTTATCCCAAGCTTCCGGGTAAACGGGGCCGGGAGGTGCTTCGGGTGCGGAACCTTTCTGCCGAGAAAGCAGGACTTCACGATATTTCTTTTGAGCTGAAGAAAGGCGAAATCTTAGGTGTGGCCGGAGCTTTGGACAGTGGAAAACATCAGCTGGCCAGGGCGTTATTTGGGGTGGAACCTTATTCGAAAGGGGAGATCATTGTCAATGAGGAAGTTTTGACGGCGACGGCACCCCGGGCGGCAATTTTGCG
The DNA here is from genome assembly GCF_036941035.1 of Candidatus Merdisoma sp. JLR.KK006. NCBI lineage: Bacteria > Bacillati > Bacillota > Clostridia > Lachnospirales > Lachnospiraceae > Candidatus Merdisoma > Candidatus Merdisoma sp. JLR.KK006. The sequence goes on from NZ_JAYMNS010000007.1 coordinate 31,987, forward strand.
GCACATCGGTTATCTTCCGGAGGATACATGCGTGGAGGGGCTGATCCCCAGCTTTTCCATTGAACAGAATATTGGAGTGGCAAGGCTGATGAAGCGGGCGTTTTTCTATCAGAGAGGAAGATATTCTCACAAAAATATCGCAGATGACTACGTCCGCAGGCTCCATATTGATTGTGCATCCGTACGTCAGAAAGTGAAAGCTTTGAGTGCGGGGAATCAGCAGAAGGTTAATATTGCCAAATGGCTTCAGGCTGATTGTTCCATTCTTATTTTGGAAGAACCCTTTAAAGAGATTGATTCGGCAAATCGGGTGGATTTGTATAATTACATCTGCCAACTGGTGGCTGCCGGAACTTCGATCTTGCTGTTCTCCAGTAATTATGATGAACTGATTGGGCTTTCCGATCGGATTCTGGTATTAAAGCAGGGACGGACAAAAGCCGTTTTTGACAGTAAACAGTGTAATGTAAAGGATTTGGTGGAATATACATATTGAGAAATCATATATTGGGAAAAGAATGGCCGGATGTCTGGAGAGGTTTCCAGGTATCCGGTTGTTTTTTTGACGTTTTCGACAGAAAATGGGCTTTTTTGGAGCGTTATTCGCTGAATTTTTGTCAAAATAGCATAAAAATGATTAAAAAAGAAAAAATACTGGACTATTTTGACCAAACGGTGTTACAATATAAACCAAAAGAGAGCAAAACAAACCAAAATAGTTCAAAATGCTCTCGGGAAAGGGAGGTATGTAACATGAAAAAACGAATTGCATTAACACTTGCACTTGCACTGACGCTGTCCCTGACAGCATGCTCCGGCGGAGGAACGCAGGAGGAACAGGCACCGGCAGAAGCTCCTGCAGAAAGCGGCGGCGAGGAAGCGGAAGCACCTGCAGAGACACCGGCAGAAAAAGAAAAGCTGGTAATTGGCTTTGCAAATATTGCGGAGGAAGTTGAACTGCAGATTCAGGTGCGGGAGAGCATGGTAAAGGCAGCGGAGGAAGCGGGTGTTGAGCTGATTCTGGCAAACAATGAGTACGATGGTGCAAAGGCTGTTGAGATTGCCGACAATATGGTAAGCCAGGGCATCGACGGATTTATTGAGTTCAACATTGATGAGAGCGTTGGACCGGTTATCATGGAGAAGATGGAAGCCGCAGGCATTCCCGTGATTGCAGTGGATATCCCCATTGAGGGAGCCGTGTTCTTTGGAGCAAACAATGAGACTGCAGGAACGGTTGGCGGGCAGAGACTTGGCGAAGTGGCAAAAGAGCGTTGGGGCGAGGCTCCCGACTGTCTGCTGCTGGTAGAGGATTCTACTTCCGGTGAAGCGGTTCTGGCCCGCACGGAGAAGATGTATGACGGCCTGAAAGAGACATTTCCGGATTTCTCCGAAGACCAGATTTTCAGAGTAGACCCGACTACGGATGCGGCAAAGACGCAGAGCATGGTTTCTGATTTCCTGTCCGCACATCCGGATTACCATAAGATTGCTATCGGGACACTGAACGATGTAATTGCCACGGCGACACTGGCGGCCATTGAGACGGCGGGACGTGAAGCGGACTGTATCATGGTAGCGGAGAACGAGTACGGCTATCTGGATTATCTGAAAGCAAATCCGGATGTCACGGGAGACGAAGTATGGGTAGGCGGTGTTGCATTTTTCTTTAACCGCTATGGCGAGTATACGGTACCGGCAGTAATCAAGATGATTAATGGCGAGGAAGTAGATGAGAAGATTTATGTAGATCATCTTACAATTACCAGAGATAACGCAGAAGAGTGGTTCGCAGATTATCTGGCATCCTGACAGATGACAGAGTGACATTCGTATCTTACGGGGTATGGGGCTGTCGGAAGATAAGACAGCCCCTGTCTTTTGAAAAGGAGAATCGCATGGAAAGTAAGGTCATCCTAAAAGCGGAACATATTACAAAACAGTTTCCGGGGGTGAAAGCACTGAGTGATGTAAGTCTGGAGGTCCGGGAGCACGAGGTGCTGGCTCTGCTGGGAGAAAATGGTGCGGGGAAATCCACCCTCATCAAGATCCTGGCAGGCGTACAGCCGCCAAACTCCGGAGATATTTATGTAGATGGGGAAAAAGTACGTTTTCCCACTCCTGTTGCGGCTCAGAATGCGGGGATTGCCGTGGTTTATCAGGAGCTGGCCAATGTGAGCGAGCTTACGGTGGCGGAGAATCTGTTTATTAAAGGTTATGGACAGAAAAATCATACTTTGAACTGGAAGCAGATCTATGCGGAAGCTGAAAAGATTGTAGCCGAGGTGGATTTAAAAATAGATGTACACAAACAGATGGGGCTTTGCACGGTGGCGGAGAAGCAGCAGATAGAGATTGCCAGAGCTCTTTATGAAAATGCCAGAGTTCTGATTCTGGATGAGCCTACGTCTGCTCTGAATGATAAAGAGATTCATCAGCTTCTGGAAAATATTAAAAAATTAAAAAGCCGTGGAGTGGGCATTGTTCTTATTACACATAAGATGGATGAGATATTTGCGGTTTCGGATCGGGTGACGATTCTTCGTGACGGAGTTTCTGTGGCTCAGAAAGAGATTCAGGATATTACGGAGCAGGAACTGATCCGGCTGATGGTGGGCCGGGAGATAAAGGACATGTATCCGGATAAGAACAATCATCCGGGAGATGTGCTTCTAAAGGTAAGCAATCTGCATAACCGTCATGTGCATGATGTATCCTTTGAATTGAAAAAAGGAGAGATTCTGGGGGTCTACGGTTTGATGGGCTCAGGGCATCTGGAATTGGGCAAGACACTTTTTGGATGCTATCCGGCCACCCGGGGAGACGTGGTGCTCAACGGGCGGAAAGTGCGGATGTCCTGTCCCAAACAGTGTCTAAAGGATGGCTTTGCATTTGTGCCCAGTGAAAGGAAAGCAGAGGGACTGGTGCAGATTCAGTCCGTATGGGAAAATATAATGACTGCCTATTATGAAAACGGCAAGAACGGCTGGCTGGTGAGACGGAAAAAAGAAAGCGGTATCGTAGAGAAATGGATACGGAGCCTTTCGGTTAAAACCCCGGGGCCCTATGCGGCTGCGGCTACGCTTTCCGGCGGAAATCAGCAGAAAGTGGTGTTGGCAAAATGGCTGGAGATTTCTCCGGAGATCATTATTATGAACGAGCCTACCCGGGGCATCGACGTGGGCAGCAAATCCGAGATTTATAAGCTGCTGAATGAGCTGTGCGGTCAGGGAGTGTCCATTATTATGATTACTTCGGAAATGCCGGAGCTGCTTGCCATGTCGGATCACGTCATTGTAATGCATGAGCACCGGGTACAGGCTGCATTCAGCAAGGATCAGCTTACGGAAACAAATATTATGACTGCGGCAATAGGAGGTTGAGATATGCAGACTATAAAGAACAGCCTGAAAAAGGTATCATCCATAGAATTTATGCCCCTGGTGATTGGATATATCATCCTGATTATATTTTTTGCCATAAAATCCGATCATTTTTTTACGGTAAACAATTTCCTGAATATTGCCCTTTATGCAGCAAATGTAGGAATTCTCTCCTGTACCATGACTTTGATTATTGTGGCGGGCCATATTGACTTGTCTATCGGATCTGTGATTGCCCTGGGAGGTGTTGTCCTCGGTACCCTGCTGAATAAGGGAATGCCCATTGGAGTTGCCATATTGGGAGCGATTGCGGCAGGTGCGTTGACGGGATTGTACAATGGAATTCTGATTACACGGATTAAGATCAATGCATTTATTACAACCCTGGCAGGAATGGAGATCTTCCGGGGCATGTCCTATCTGGTTACCAACGGAAAGGCAATCACGCTGTCAAACAACGTAATTAAAGCAATCGGACGTGGATACACACTGGGGATTCCCAATGCCGTGCTTATAATGCTTGCCGTGATTATCATTTTTACATTGGTGAGCAAGTATACGGTATTTGGACGCCGAATCTTTGTCATTGGGGGCAGCAGCCAGGTGGCTTACCTGTCCGGCATTAATGTGGAAACAAATCTGACCGTGCTGTTTGTGCTGAACGGAGTCATGTGCGGCCTGGCATCCGTGATCTATTGTTCACAGCTTGGCTCCGCCATGCCGTCCAATGCAAACGGCATGGAGTTTGATGTTATTTCTGCCGTTATCCTGGGCGGTGCCAGTCTTTCCGGAGGAAAAGGATCCATTGTAGGGGCTTTGTTTGGTGCTCTGCTCCTTGGAACCCTTTCCAATGGTATGGTAATGCTGAACATTCATACCTATTGGCAGCAGGTAATCAGCGGCGTTGTTCTGGTTCTGGCGGTAGTTTTGGATGTTATTAAAAACAGAAGTGCTCAGCGTACGCTTGCGGCATAAGACGCATTGTTGGGTGGTAAAGTCGTAAAGAAGCTGTTGCACAGCAGCTTTAGATCAGTAATATCCTGTCAGTGCACAGATTGATTTACAGACACATCTTTTTGTGGCTGGAAATTGATCTACATAAGGGTGTACTGACAGGATATTACGGAACTCTAAATAGGAGAATGATATGACAAGAAGTGAAGCAGCAAAGGAATTCGGGATTTTGTCTCGAGAGAAAGTAGATGCGAATATAAAGTTTGCGGAAGATATGGAACTGCATGGGAAAAAGATTCAGGTACCCTGTCGGAGCGGAATGCAGGAAGCCATATTCTATCCGGCCGGGGGAAAAAAGCCGGCCCCCGTCATCTTTGAGATTTACGGTGGATGTTTTTCTCAGGGCTATGTGGCAAACAATGACAGGATGCGTACCCGCATGTGGGAGAGTACCGGCTACAATGTCATAGGCCTGGACTACCGGAAAAGTCCGGATCACCCCTATCCCTGCGGACTGGAGGATGTGTTTGATGCCGTATGTTATTTTCATGATCATGCAGATGAATATGGAATTGACAGGGAGCGTATGGCAACCTGGGGACACAGTGCGGGAGGGAATTTTGCCTGCGTTCTGGCGTTGATGGCAAAGGAGACAGGGCGTTTCTCTCTGAAAGCACAGCTTTTGGACTATCCCTATCTGGATGCTTATATTGAGGGGATTGAGAAGACGACGGCGTCCATAGGCCTGACAGCGGAGGTGCTGGACGCTATGAATGATATTTATGCAGACAAAGAAACCCGCCATGGAAAATATCTTTCCCCGGTTTATGCCACGGCAGAGGAGCTGAAAGGTGTGGCACCTGCGGCCATTGTGATCTGCGGGCAGGATCCCCTGCGGATGGAATCGGAGACCATGGTGCAGCACTTTCTGGATGCCGGAGTTCCGGTATTGGTACGAAAATTCCCTACGGCCAGTCACGGATTCCTGGAGCACTGGTTTTTCCGTGAGTGGTACATGGATACGCTGTCCCCGGAGGAGCGGGTGGGAATTCCCGATAACATCGAGGAACTGGCAGAGGAGGGACTGGCCTTTGTGATATCTGCGGCAAAATATTTTATGGAATTGTAACAGCTGTCTGCAGAAATAAAAAAATGTTGACAAATAAATGCTAATCGTGTAAAATAACATCTGTTGTGAAACACAGTCACAACAGATGTTATCTGCCCAGATAGCTCAGTTGGTAGAGCAGAGGACTGAAAATCCTCGTGTCACTGGTTCGATTCCGGTTCTGGGCATTTATATTTTAATATTGCATTATGCGGGTGTAGTTCAATGGTAGAACACCAGCCTTCCAAGCTGGACACGTGGGTTCGATTCCCATCACCCGCTTTTGTTTTTTTGTAAGGAACCCGGTAAATCAAGGGTTCCTTTGCTTTTAACCCGGCTGATTCACCACTCCCACAAACAGGGGCAGCCCGTCATTCCCAGTAATGGCGAATAAAAATGGCCGGTTCACCACAAAGTCTACCTCTTCCTCTGGCGCCATACCTGCGCCGCACATGGCCATAATCGTATAGGCAGCGGCAGTGCAGCCTTTTTCATCGATAGTAACCCGGGCGGCATGCTCTGCCCTGGACATAAAGATGCCCTCCCTATCTGCTGTCATGGGAGAAAAGTCAGAAACATCCTCATCAAATATATCTGTAATGCCAAGCTTCTGCAGGCCGGGGATTAGATTCATATTGGAAGCGGCATCAAACTTGGGCACAGCCAGATTTACGGTCAGATGCTTTCTGTTTTCCCAATCTCCCCTTGACGATAGAAAGTTCATGGCTTCTTCATCCTTTAGCAAATCGCCTACAGTGATCCCTTCATCCGGCAGAATCAGCCACATAGCGCCGCTGCCGTCAAGCTCCTTGGCGGTAGCGGAGAACTTATCTCCCCAATAATATTCCTGGCTGTTAGTCTGATGCATAAAATCACAGTTCATATCCTGCCTGGAAGCGTGAAAAACATCCGGTGCGGTATTTTTTTCCATAAATTCTCCGGACCATTTTGCACGATAATAAACAGTTGAAGCCAGAGCCAGAATTGTATCCGCATCCAGGTTCACATTGGCGCACTGCTCATCTAAGAGTCCCCCTGTCTGTTCGTTCAGCCAGCTTTGAAGAGCTTTATCGAATTCCTCAGACCCCATGCTTCCCTGATAAGAGGAAGCATAATAGGTCCTGGCAAGCTGCTCCATGGTGGAGGGATTAAAGCTTACATCCTCATTAAGCCACAGAGAGCTTGCAAGAATACTGGTGGTGGCTCCGTCACTGCAGTAGTTGGCATTCCAGAGTGCGAAAGCCAGGGTGCGCAGCTCTTGTATGTTATCTGTTCCCAGCAAATCTAATATCTGCCGGCGGCTGTTTCCTTCTGTCAGTTCAGCCAGCATGCCCAGGGCCAGATAGACATTGAGGGGAGAGTAAATGCGGTTTTCGCCTTCCTGTCCGGACAGAAATTCGGGAATGCTTTTGCAGAGGAACCCTTTAAGCTTCCCGTCGTAAGCGGGCGCATGGCTTTGCTGGCTTTCCGGATCTTCCTGCCAGGCGTCATAGGCATCATAAAATGCATCATCGAACTCTCCGGTTGAAGGATCCGTAAAAGCAGCCTCATCCGGATAAGGTGCCATTTCAGGGTAGGACGCTTTGGCAAGAGTGAACGTGGCGTCAGGTGTACTTGCGCTGCAGGCAGCCAAGGCGCCGGCAAGCAGGATGGACAGAATAGAAAATAAAGATTTTTTTCGTAAATATGTATGGATCATTTGCAGTTCCTCCTATCTTGTGGATTTGAAACTTTCTTATTTACATATAAGAACGTAAAATATACAGCAGTTACTACAGGTTTTCGGAACTTTTAAACATGGATTGGGCACCAGCATGACGATCACAGAGCCGGCATGGTAATGTGGTGCTATGTAACAGACGACTTTACTTGCCCGGGATCTTTGCTTGAAAATCAGAAATAAATCCGTTATAATCAACTAGAATGATAAGAAAAGGAGTTTTTTTCTATGGTTCAGTTTACAAAAAAAGCAATCGTAGAAGCATTTCTTGAATTGCTGAATGAAAAGCCGCTGGATAAAATAACAGTGAAGGAGATTGTAGATAGCTGCGGAATTAATCGGAATACCTTTTACTATCATTTTGAAGATATTCATGCGCTGCTGACCTTTGTGATTGATGGAGAGGTAGAGCATGTAATTGCAAAGCATGCGGATGTGAAATCACTGGAAGAAGGATTTATTGAGGCGGCCTACTTTGCCTTGAATAATAAACGGGCAGTTTATCATATTTACAATTCAGTCAATCGGGAGGAATTGGAACGCTATTTGAACAGTATTGCGGAGGAAGTAATGCGGCGGATGGTAGAAGGATTGGATGCAGTTGGAGATGTACCTGATCTGGATCGGGAGTTGATCATTCATTTTTATAAATGCGGCTTATCAGGAATGGTAATGGCCTGGGTAGGTGAAGGTATGAAGGCGAATCCGGAGCAGCTGATTCGGAAGCTGGGAGATTTGCTGGAAGGAAGCGTGTCAGCTGCTATGGAAAAAGGACGGCAGAAGGTTAAGGCCGGGAAAGGAAAAAAGACCCTTACATAACTTACTCAATATTTTAGGCAAAAGGGCCCGAGTGTCTGAAATTTAGTTAATTTGGAAACGGTGTACAGATTTTGTACATCGTTCTTTTTTTGTCCGTTTCAAAAGCAATCATTATTGAATAAAATAAAAAGCATCAGAGAGAAGGGAGTGAGCGCAGATGCGGGCAGTTCGGATTGCAAAAGGAGGATATACAATATCTTCGATTGCTTTTTGCATAGCAGGTTTTTTACTGCTGCTTCATCCAGAGATTTCGGCGGCATTGATTTGCAGAGGCATAGGAATCCTGCTGATCGTTTGCGGAGGGTTTAAAATCTGCGGTTACCTGTCACAGGATCTGTATCGTCTGGCCTTTCAGTTTGACTTGGCCTGCGGCATTTTGGCAGTTGTTTTGGGATTATTGATGTTGTTTCGCAGTAATAGTGTTCTGCACTTTCTGAATTTGGTTTTGGGAATTGTGGTGCTGACGGATGGACTTTTGAAAATACAGACAGCTTTTGATGCCAGACGCTTTGGACTTGAGCGGTGGTGGATGATAGGAGGAGCAGCAGTTCTGGCCAGCATTCTGGGGATTTTAATTATCATAGATCCATTCGGAAGCTCTGGAGTCGCCGGAGCAGTGATGTTGTTGGGAGCTGCACTTCTAATGGAGGGATTGCTGAATCTGTATGTGGCAGTCTATACCATAAAGACTGAAAAACAACATGTACGAAATGAGAGAGACTGATAGAGTAAACAGAACTATCTAAGCAGTGCAGAATTATAATAGAGGAGGATACTATGATTAAATTTGGCAAAGGGGTAGTAAAGCTTCGCATCCCCATCTTGATTATAACATTAGCGCTGATGATTCCGTCAGCTTTAGGGATGGCAGCAACACGAATCAATTATGATATGCTGACTTACCTGCCCGGTGATATCGAGACCATGATAGGCCAAGACATTTTGATGGATGAGTTTGGAAAAGGCGCATTTTCTTTTGTTGTTATAGAGGGCATGGAAAATAAACAGGTGGCGGCTCTCAGAGAGCAAATTGAGGAAGTAGATCACGTAGCTACCGTATTGTGGTATGACAGTGTCATGGACCTTTCGGTGCCCATGGAAATCCTGCCGGACGAATATTATGATATCTTCAATTCGGAAAATGCAACCATGATGGCGGTTTTCTTTGACACCTCAACTTCGGCAGACGAAACACTGGACGCTGCGGCGCAAATTAAGGAGATTGCTGGAGAGCAGTGCTTTGTATCCGGTATGACAGCAATGGTAGCCGACTTAAAGGAGCTGTGTGAGCGGGAGGAAGTTATCTATGTAGTTTTGGCGGTAGTGCTTTCCTGCGTTGTAATGACAGCCTTTTTGGACAGCTGGGCGCTTCCGGTGATTTTCCTTGTAAGCATTGGAATGGCAATTCTGCTGAACATGGGAACCAATATCTTTTTGGGAGAGATTTCATTTTTGACACAGGCTTTGGCGGCAGTGCTTCAGCTGGCGGTTACTATGGACTATTCCATCTTCCTGTGGCACAGCTATGTAGAGCAGCAGGAGCGGTTTGAAGGAGATAAAAAACGGGCCATGGCCCATGCAATTAAAGCGACAATTACCTCCGTAGTGGGAAGTTCCATTACTACGATAGCAGGCTTTATTGCGCTATGCTTTATGAGCTATGCCCTTGGATTGGACTTGGGGCTTGTAATGGCAAAAGGCGTGGTTTTCGGCGTTGTTGGCTGTGTAACCATACTGCCATCCATGATTTTGGTCTTGGATAAGGTAATTGCAAAAACAAAGCATCGTCCGTTGATGCCGGATTTCGGAAAGCTGGTACGGGTCGTGGTACGGCGTTATCCTATATTTCTGATTTTGTTCCTGCTGATTCTTCCGGCTGCTTACTATGGATATGATAAAGCGGGGGGAGAGGTTTATTACAATCTGGGCGGTTCCCTTCCGGAATATATGGGCTATGTGCAGGCTACAAACAAATTGGAGGATGAATTCTCTGCAGGAGCCACCCACATGATTCTGCTGGATAAAAATGTTTCTTCCAAGGATGTGAAGAACATGGTGACAGAAATGAAGGAAGTAGATGGTGTGGAATTCGCTTTGGGCATGGATTCGGCTATTGGTTCCAGAATTCCGGATGAAATGATACCGGACAAAGCAAGGAACGAACTGGAGAGTGATAATTGGAAGCTCCTTCTGGTACAGTCCAAATACAGCACAGCTACGGATGAGGTAAATGAACAGATAGAAGTGCTTCAGGATATTATGAAAAAATACGATGAAACCGGAATGCTCATTGGAGAAGCGCCTTGTACCAAGGATTTGATTGAGATTACGGATCACGATTTTCAGGTGGTCAATACCATATCCATTATTGCCATCTTTGTCATAATTGCAGTAGTGCTGAAAAGTATTTCTCTGCCTGTTATTTTAGTGGCAGTTATAGAATTCGCAATATTTATAAATCTTGGAATTCCGCATTTTACAGGAACATCCCTTCCCTTTATTGCACCCATCTGCATTAGCACGATTCAGTTGGGGGCAACCGTGGACTATGCGATTTTGATGACAACCCGGTATAAAAAGGAGCGGTATGGAGGGCAGGATCGGGTGGGGGCCATCTCAACAGCATTGACTGCTTCCCTGCCGTCGGTAATTGTCAGCGCACTTGGATTTTTTGCAGCAACCTTGGGTGTGGCGGTTTACTCAGATGTAGATATGATACAATCGCTGTGTGCACTGATGGCAAGAGGGGCAATTGTCAGCCTGCTGTCAGTAGCCTTTATTCTGCCGGCCATGTTCCTGGTGTTTGATAGAATTATTTGTGTCACAAGTGCTGGCTTTCGGCCGAAGAAATCTAATAAGTAATTGAAGAACGTGAAAAGTTAAATTTAGCATAAATGCAAGATATAGGTTCAGGAGAACTGGAATAGGAGGTAAACATGAAAAAAATGTGTAATGAATGGAAAAAGGGTGTGTCAGTGGTTATGGCGGCTCTGCTTGTATGCGGCAGCATTCAGGTTCCGGTTCAGGCCAAAGAGGCAGAGGGCTGGATCAGGAAAAATGTGCTGACAGCAGTTGAAAAGCTGAATCCGGAAGCAAAAACAGAAGGAGCACAGCTGACTGCTCAGGATAAAAAACAATTAGCTAAGGAGGAAACTGTCTACGTAATTGCAAATGCAGCTGGCTCTCCTGAAAAGCTGATTGTCAGCGATTGGCTGAAAAATGCTATGGGAAGTGAAACTTTGGAGGATACAACAGAGCTGACTAATATTACAAATGTAAAAGGAACAGAAGGCTTTGAGCAAAAGCAAGGCTCTTTAGGCGTATGGGATGCGGCAGGGAATGATATTTATTATCAGGGAAGTATTCAAAAAGAGCTTCCGGTAGATTTGAAAGTGACCTATCAGTTAAATGGCAGAACGGTTTCTCCGGAAGAACTGGCAGGGCAGAGCGGCAAGGTAAATATCCGATTTGATTACACCAATCGGCAGAAGGAAGCTGTAATGGTGGGAGAGAAGGAAGAAGCTTTGTATGTACCTTTTGTAGTTATGACAAGTCTGGTTCTGGACAATGAGAACTTCCGAAATATTGAGGTTTCAAATGGGAAGGTCATCAATGATGGTGAGCGCACCATTGTAATGGGGTATGCGATGCCTGGACTCAAGGACAATTTGGACATTGGCAGTGAGGATTTTGATGTGGAAGAGCTGGATATTCCGGAGTATGTGGAGTTGACTGCGGATGTGACGGATTTTGAGCTGGCAACGACTCTGACGGTGGCGACCAACGAAATTTTTGCAGATATGGATATTGATGCCCAGGAAAAAATGGATGATTTGTCAGCGGATATGGATGAGCTGCAGGATGCCATGAATGAACTGATGGATGGAACTGCTGAGCTGTATGACGGTGTGCTGGAATTGTATGATGGAACTGAAGAACTAACAGACGGCATTGATGAACTGGATGACGGGGCAGAAAAATTGAATGATGGCGCCGGGGATTTAAGGGACGGCGCAAAGGAGCTGTATGATGGCATCGGTACTTTAAAAAACGGAGCAGGAGCATTGTTTGTAGGTGTAAAGCAGTTGGCGGATGGTCTGCAGCAGCTTACCCAGAATGATAAGGCTTTGAATGATGGGGCAAAAGCATTGTATGACGGAGTATTTCAGATGGCGAACGCTCAATTGGCAGCACTTAGTGCCGCAGGTATTCCAGGGATTACGACCTTGTCGCAGCCAAAGACACCGCAGGAAATAAATAAATTTTTGAATGACATTAATAATAATCAGAAAATTATTCAAAGTCTTCTTGGCAGCACGGCCAGTGTGAGAGCCATGATCGAACAAGAGGTGACTGCTCAGTTAACTGGTATCTCAATTCAGAGTCTGGATAATACAGAGGTGCCGGAAGCGGAACCAGAGGAGAGCGAAGACTTGCAGGAAAAGGCATCGGCGGCTAAAGCAACGGAGGATCCCGTGCCGGCAGGAGAAGATTCTGAGAAGACAGTAGAATCTGCTGGTGCAGATACATTAACTACTGTAGAAACAGATAAAAAACAGGAGCAATCATCACAGAATGCAGAAGAAGTGTCTGATCAGGAACAAAAATCAGAGGAGGAAGTAAGTACGGAACAACAAGAGGAGCTGCAAACAGAACAGGAAGCGGCAGAACAAGAGAACAATCAGAGTTCAGACCAGGAAGCAGAACCACAGGCAGAGGTTCAGGAAAAAGAAATAGTAATGGTTCAAACGGGTTCCGGAGCAGGAAATCCGACAGACGCAGTCAAAGAAAAAATGGTTGCTCGTATGACACAGCAGGTCATACAGACATTAACTATGGCGAACGCGACTTTGGAACTGCTGAAAGGAGCGTACCAAATAAACGCCGGAATCGGAAGCTATACCCAGGGTGTAGATAAAGTTTACGAAGGTGTACAGGAATTGCTGAAAAATGCTCCCACATTAAATTCCGGAATTGATGCTCTAAGTGACGGTGCCGGAAGACTGGCAGCAGGAGCCAGCGAACTAAAGGGCGGAACCAGCGAACTAAAAGATGGAACCGAAGAACTAAAGGACGGGGGTCAGGAGCTTCGCGATGGTGTAGAAGAACTGCGGGACGGTTCAAAGGAATTGAAGGATGGAACCATTGAATTCAATGACGAGGGCATCCAGAAGCTGGCAGATACCTTTAATGGGGATCTCCAGGAGCTGTCTGACCGTTTTGAAGGGGTGAAAAGCGCAGCCAAAGCTTATCAATCCTTTGCAGGAATTTCTGACGGAGTAGAAGGAAATGTAAGATTCATCTACAAAACAGCAGGAATAGAAAAATAGAAAGATAAAAAGAAGGCAGTTTCCATATCCAAATTCTCTCAAAGGAGGGGGATATGGAACTGCCTTTTTTATAATGAGTTTGATCTAAAGTGAAAGAATGTAAACATCATCAGGGGTAATCCTGCGTTCGGGGGTGAAAATCAGCCAGTCAGTAATGTCTTCCGGGCTGTAAGCTCCCACATATCCCTCATGAAGTCCTTTGATATAATAAGGCTCCTGAGTAAGCTTTGCAGTAATACTCCCTTCTTGAATATCAGTAACTTCAAACCAGATATGCTCCCGATCATTGGAATCTGTCCGGTGCTTTTTATCCATTAAAAGTCCAATCTTCACCAGAAGGTGATTTTTCTTGTCAGAAAAAGCCTGATACAAAAATTCCATTCGTTCTGCAGCCAGAGCCTTCATACGCAGGGTTTCTGAAGTGGAAAACATATAGATAGGATTTTGGGCAAGCAGTTCATCATAGACAGCAAGGGAAGAATAGTTTCCCTCTTCTGCACTTTCATGAGTGGGATATACAAAGACTGCACAGGTATCTTCATTATGCCCGTCTTCCCGATCGTTTTTTCCGCCCAGCATATCCGGGGGATAACAGGAGACGGCCTCTTCCCAATCAATCAGTGTAACAACTAAAGGAATGCCCTGAGCAACATAAGCCAGGAAAAAAGGCGTTCCATATTCCGGAGTACTATCTGCCTCTAACAACCGATAGGCCAACGTTTCCAGAGTGTTATAGTGGCTCTGATAAGTCTCTTTGTTAGAATTCAGTACTTCCAGCTCTGGATGCCCGCAGCGATTGAGGCCATGCGTGTGAAGCCATACACAGTCTTCCTCCCCGGAGACTGCCTGAGCAGTAAAAAGATAACGGGGAGCAGGGGGGACTGTAGACTGGGCAGCCAGAATGACCCAGCGTCCGGACAAAATCTTTTCCGAGCTGTCATCCAGTACAGCAAGAACATCCGGCAGCAGGGCATAAATTAACTTGAGCTGTAAATGGTAGGAGACAAGGGGGTTTTTTCCGAATTCCAACACCACGGCAAGCCCATACTGAGCAGTTTGAACAGCTTCTACATCAACATCGGGAAAAAGGTGCTGGCAGCGGTAAAGCTCCGGAATGGTAAAATCTAAGGGATAAATTTCGGCTGAATAGAGTTCTCCGTTATAATTGATTTCCAGAAACAGTGTTTCTTCTTCCATGTGTTCTGATAGAAGCTGAAAAGCACCGGTTGTATGAAGCCGGTCCAAAAGCAGCTGCGGATCTTCGATATCTCTGGGCTGAGACGGCACGGCAAGCATGTAAGACTTTGGTTTTTCCATAATCATTTCCTCCTGATTCAATAATAAAAAGGACTGCCGCAAATCCATAGAATGTTTCTGCGGACTGCTGCAATCCCTTTAAAATAACGGAGGAGGGGGGATTTGAACCCCCGCGCCGGTGCTACCGACCTACTGGTGTTCGAAGCCAGACCCTTCAGCCGCTTGGGTACTCCTCCATGGAATAGATTATAATACGACCGGCAAGATTTTTCAAGTTATTCCCTTGTGAGAAATGCATATTTATGTTAAAATTTATCTATCGTGTGGGCTTCAAATGCGAAAGCCCGGGAAAATCTGAACGAAAAGGATGGAGGCGTGCTTTATGAAACGAATCGGAATGCTGACCAGCGGCGGAGACTGCCAGGCCCTGAATGCAACTATGAGAGGTATTGTAAAAGGTGTCTGCAATGCTCTGGACGAGGTGGAACTGTATGGATTTGAGGAAGGCTATAAGGGTTTGATTTATGGAAATTACCGTATGCTGACTCCCAAAGATTTCTCAGGAATCCTTACCAAAGGCGGAACCATTCTGGGAAGCTCCAGACAGGCATTTAAGCAGATGAGAGTGCCGGACGAGAAAGGTCTGGATAAGGTAGAAGCTATGAAGCAGACGTATTACAAGCTGCGTCTGGACTGCCTGGTGATATTGGGTGGAAACGGAACCCAGAAGACAGCGAATCTTTTAAGAGAAGAAGGGCTGAATGTGCTGCATATGCCTAAGACCATCGATAACGATATCTGGGCAACCGATATGACTTTCGGTTTCCAAAGTGCGGTAAATATTGCAACAGACTGTATTGATTGTATTCATACCACAGCGGCATCTCATGGACGTGTTTTCATTGTGGAGGTTATGGGACATAAGGTGGGCCAGCTTACCCTTCATGCAGGAATTGCAGGCGGAGCGGACATTATTCTGATTCCGGAGATTCCCTATAGCATTGACAGCATTTGCGACGCCATTGATGCTCGGAATAAGCAGAAGAAGGGCTTTACCATTCTTGCAGTGGCAGAAGGTGCTATCCCTAAGGAGCGTGCGGCAATGTCCAAGAAAGAATTGAAAAAGTTCATGGAGACTTATACCTATCCTACAGTCTCCTATGAGATTGCCGATCAGCTTACCAAGCGTCTGGGCACAGAAGTAAGAGTAACCGTTCCTGGACATACCCAGAGAGGCGGAAGTCCCTGCCCGTATGACCGTGTACTTTCCACAAGACTTGGAGCTGCTGCTGCCCAGGCTATCGTGGATGATGACTATGGTTATATGATTGGTATTGTAGGTGATGAAACTAAGAGAATTCCGCTGCAGGAGTCTGCCGGAAAATTAAAGTTTGTAGATCCCAATTCTTCTATTATTGCAGAGGCAAAGATGGTTGGAATCAGCTTTGGAGATTAACCCATGTCTTATATGGCGCTCTACCGGAAGTTCCGGCCTGCGGAGTTTGGCGATGTAAAGGGCCAGGAGCATATAGTCACAACATTGAAAAATCAAATCAAGGCAGAACGGATAGGCCACGCTTATTTGTTCTGCGGCACCAGAGGAACCGGAAAGACTACCATTGCCAAGATTTTTGCAAAGGCAGTAAACTGTGAGCAGCCAATAGACGGAAATCCCTGTGGAGAATGTGCAGCCTGCCGTTCTATTGCGGCAGGCACTTCCATGAATGTGATAGAGATTGATGCGGCTTCCAATAATGGTGTGGACAATATTCGTGAGATACGGGATGAGGTAGCCTATTCTCCTACAGAAGGACGGTACAAGGTCTATATTATCGATGAGGTGCATATGCTTTCTATCGGAGCCTTTAATGCTCTTTTGAAGACCTTGGAGGAGCCTCCTTCTTACGTAATCTTCATTTTGGCAACTACAGAGGCCCATAAGATTCCGGTGACGATTCTTTCCCGCTGCCAGCGGTATGATTTCCGGAGGATTTCGGCAGAGACCATTACAGAGCGTCTTAAGGAACTGACGCAGGCGGAAGAAGTATCAGCGGAAGAAAAAGCTCTGCGGTATATTGCCAAGGCTGCGGATGGTTCTATGCGTGATGCGTTAAGCCTTTTGGATCAGTGTATCGCCTTTTATCTGGACCAGGATTTGACCTACGACCATGTTCTGGATGTGCTGGGGGCCGTGGATACAGAAGTGTACAGTGCGTTGCTGCGGCAGACGCTCAAGCAGGATCTAATAGGGGTCATGGAGCAGATTGAAGATCTGGTGCTGCAGGGAAGAGAACTGGGGCAGTTCGTAACTGACTTTACCTGGTATCTGCGGAATCTGCTTTTGCTGAAAAGCTCTGAGCACATGGAGGATGTGCTGGACGTATCTACGGAAAATCTGATGCAGCTTCGCCAGGAAGCTCAGATGATTGAGACGGATACGCTCATGCGCTACATCCGCATCTTTTCAGAGCTTGGAGGGCAGATACGTTATGCCTCACAGAAGCGTGTGCTGGTGGAGGTGGCATTTATTAAACTCTGTAAGCCGGCTATGGAGACGAATACGGACGGACTGCTGGATCGAATACGCGCTTTGGAAAAACAGATGGAGGAAGGCATTGCGCCTGCACAGGCAAATATGTCTGCTTGTGAGATGCCTGTTCCGGATAAGAAGCAGGAAGCGGCGCCTGTGGCCCCCAAGGCATTGCCTGAGGATGTCCAGAATGTGGTGAAAAACTGGTATAATGTGGTGAACCAGCTTCATCCGCTGCTGCGCACTTATCTGAAGGATGCGCGTTTAAAGGCGTTGGGAGATAATCGGTTGGGAATTGTTGCCGCCACATCAACTGGTGAGGATTTTCTGAAAGAGCCGGCTCATCTTACGGAGATTCAGACAGTGATTCAAAAGGGTACAGGAAAAGAGATGGAGTTAGTCATTGCATCCATGGATAACGATCCGCATACAGATATAGGTGCGATTGACATGGAGCAGTTTATTCATATGGAAATTGAGATAGAAGAATAAAAGGAGGATGCAAAAGTGGCAAAAAGAGGTGGATTTCCCGGCGGAGGAATGGGTATGCCAGGCAACATGAATAACCTGATGAAGCAGGCGCAGAAGATGCAGCGTCAGATGGAGGAAAGCAAAAAAGAACTGGAAGAAAAGGAATATACGGCTGCGGCAGGCGGCGGTGCAGTGGAGATTACGGTATCAGGTAAGAAAGAGATTGTAAAGGTAAAGCTGGCTGAGGAAGTAGTGGATCCGGATGACATTGAGATGCTGGAGGATCTGATTATGGCGGCAGCGAATCAGGCGTTTCGTCAGATGGAGGAAGATTCTGCGGCTGTGATGTCAAAGCTGACTGGCGGTCTGGGCGGAGGCTTGCCTTTCTAATGGACTATTACGGAAGTCAAATCAGCAGGTTAATTGAGCAGCTTTCCGCACTGCCGGGGATTGGAAGCAAGACAGCCCAGCGCCTTGCCTTTCACATTGTCAATATGCCCATGGAAAAGGTTCAGGCTTTATCAGAGTCTGTTCTGGATGCCAAGAAAAATGTGCGTTACTGTAAGCAGTGCTTTACTATGACGGATCGGGAGCTTTGCCCTATCTGCAGCAATCCCAAGCGGAACGGTAAGCAGATTATGGTGGTGGAAAACACCAGGGATCTGGCAGCCTATGAGAAGACCGGGAGATTTGAGGGAGTATACCATGTACTTCACGGAGCTATCTCTCCTATGCTGGGAATCGGCCCTGGCGACATCCGCTTAAAGGAACTGATGACCAGGCTTCATGGAGATGTGGAAGAGGTAATCATAGCAACCAACTCCAGTCTGGAGGGGGAGACAACGGCTATGTATATCAGTAAGCTTATTAAGCCTACAGGGATATTGGTGACACGGATAGCCAGCGGCGTTCCCGTAGGAGGTGATCTGGAATATATTGATGAAGTGACGCTTCTGCGGGCTCTGGAAGGGCGTGTTGAACTGTAATAGATTTCCTTAAGAACAGCTTGACCGTCCACGTTTCTGTAGGTATACTATAAGAAGAGATTTTGGTATCATTAGGAAAAGACAGACACATCCTATGATATGGACAGGATTCTTTAAAAAAATAATTAAAGGTGGGACAAACATGACTAAGTTAGAACTTCAAAAGACGGCAAACGAAGTCCGTAAAAGCATCGTTACAGCCGTTCACAGTGCAAAGTCCGGACATCCGGGCGGTTCTTTATCAGCAGCAGACGTATTTACGTATCTGTATTTTGAGGAGCTGAATATCGACCCGAAGGAACCGAAGAAAGCAGACAGAGACCGTTTCGTACTTTCTAAAGGACATACAGCACCAGGACTTTACGCAGCTTTGGCAGAGAGAGGATTTTTCCCGAAGGAGGAGTTGACTACACTCCGTCATATCGGTTCTCATTTGCAGGGACATCCCTGTATGCAGCATACACCGGGACTGGATATGTCCAGCGGATCTTTGGGACAGGGAATTTCCGCAGCCGTAGGTATGGCTCTTTCGGCAAAGACCTTCGGTGACAATTATCGTGTATACACGCTTCTGGGTGACGGAGAGCTTCAGGAAGGCCAGGTATGGGAGGCATCTATGTTTGCAAGTGCAAAGAAGCTGGACAACCTGTGCGTGATCGTGGATAACAACAATCTGCAGATTGACGGAACCATTGAGGAAGTAAACTCTCCTTATCCGATCCCAGAGAAGTTTGAGGCATTTGGCTTCCATGTGATCAACATAGACGGACATGATTTTGATCAGCTGAAAGCAGCCTTCGATGAGGCAAGAACCATTAAGGGGCAGCCTACAGCTATTATTATGAAGACGGTAAAGGGCAAGGGCGTTTCTTTCATGGAGAACAATGCGTCATGGCATGGCACAGCTCCCAATGATGAGCAGTATGCAACCGCAATGGCAGAATTAGAGAAGGCAGGTGAAGCATTATGTCAGAAGTAAAGAAGATTGCAACGAGAGAAAGCTATGGTAATGCGTTAAAGGCTCTTGGAGAAGAGAATCCCAATGTACTTGTATTGGATGCAGATTTAGCAGGTGCAACTAAGACGGGCGTATTTAAGAAAGCATTTCCGGAGCGTTTCTTTGACTGCGGAATTGCAGAGTGTAATATGGTAAGCATCGCGGCAGGTATAGCTGCCACCGGTAAGATTCCCTTCTGCAGCTCTTTCGCTATGTTTGCAGCAGGACGTGCTTATGAGCAGGTTCGGAATGCGGTAGGATATCCTCATTTGAACGTAAAGATTGGAGCAACTCATGCAGGTATCTCTGTTGGCGAGGACGGAGCAACTCATCAGTGTAATGAGGATATTGCCTTGATGCGAACCATACCGGGCATGGTAATCATCAATCCGGCAGATGATGTGGAAGCTCGTGCGGCCGTGAAGGCAGCAGCAGAATATGTAGGGCCTGTATACCTGCGGTTCGGCAGAATGGCAGTTCCTGTATTCAATGATGAGGCAACCTATAAGTTTGAGATTGGTAAAGGAATCGTTCTGAGAGAGGGTACGGACGTAACTATCGTTGCAACAGGCCTTTGTGTGAACAGTGCATTAGAAGCAGCAGAAAAGCTGGCAGCAGACGGCGTTTCTGCAGAAGTGATCAATATTCATACCATCAAGCCGTTGGATGAAGAGCTGATTCTTGCATCTGCAAAGAAGACAGGCAAGGTAGTGACCGTAGAGGAGCATTCCGTGATTGGCGGTCTTGGCAGTGCAGTGTGTGACGTGCTGAGCGAGAAACTGCCGACACCAGTGAAGAAGCTTGGTGTCAATGATACCTATTGCGAGTCTGGACCGGCAGCAAAGCTGGTCGAGAAGTATCGTCTGGACGGTGTTGGCGTATACGAGCAGACAAAAGAGTTTATGTAAAAAATAGCAGATTGAAAAAATAAAAGGGGCTGACTGCATTGCAGTTGGCTCTTTTTGGTCTTCATATGTCGAAAAAAATTCCAGATCCTTTGACAGAAAATGACAAATCACACAGAAATCCTATGTTACCATGTAGTAAATTATGTGAGCAGCAGTTTTGACTGAAACGCTTGCAATGGGGCGGCTGAAGGCATGGAGAAAAAGCCAAGTGGACATGCCTATTGTTTTGCTTGGAGAAAATAAGAGAGGGTAACGAGGTGAACAGAGTATGATTGAAATTGTTTATAAGGAAAACACAAAAGGAATGGGACAGGGAAGAAAATTGGACTTGCCCAAAAATGTCCGCCAGATAGGAGAGCCGGAGGAAGATAGAAAGATCTACATAGAAGATTATGTTGTTACATATTTAAAGAAAATGGCAAAAGAAGCGGCTTTGGACAGCCGTGCGGCAGTCCTTTTGGGAAATACGGATCATATGGAAGGAGTTCCATATCTTTTTATTAAAAGTGCTGTGGCGGTGAATGAGCTGACAGATTACAGCAGAGGGATTCCTTTTACAGATGAGGTGTGGGCGGAAATATACGGAACCATTAAGGAGTATTTTGCAGAGCAGGATATTCTGGGATGGTTCTTATCCATCCCTGGATATCCCATGGAATTGGATTCCGGACTGCTGAAGATTCATATTAATCAATTCGGCGGATCGGATAAAGTCTTAATGGTGGCGGAACCAGAGGATGGTGAGGAGGACTTTTACGCCTATGAGAATGGGCGTTTGGCCCGTCAAAGAGGTTACTATATCTTTTATGAGCGCAATGCGGCAATGCAGCAATATATGGTTGATACAGGCACCGGGGAAAGCATTGAAGAAAAAGATGACTTTGAGGATCGGGCGGCCAGAAGCTTTCGGACATTAGTTCGGGAGAAAAAAGATGTGTCGGGACAAAAGAGGGTAATGACATTTCTGTATACGGCAAGCACTTTTCTAGTTATGGTAGTTCTGGTAATAGGAATTACTCTTATTAATAATTATGAGAAAATGGAAGGCTTGGAATTGACCTTGAGCGAGATTTCCAGAACCCTGGATTACCAGGAGGAACAGATGGCTGCAAGCACAGATTCCCTTACTGCGGCAATGGAAGAGGAAAATGCACGGTTTCAGGAAGCGGAAGAAAGTGAAAAGGCTGCAGATCCCCAAGATGAGGAGGGAGAGCAGATAGTGCAGGAAACGGAAGAAAATCAAGAGCCGCAGCACCAGGAAGAGGGGGAAGAAGATCGGGAGCCAGAAGCAGAAGAACCGCAGGAACCGGCAGAATCCCAAGAACCAGAGGAGACGGCAGAAATAGCTCTCAGCCAAAATGTGGTATCTATACCTGAGAGTTACACGGTTCAGCAGGGGGATACCCTTTTGAAAATCAGCAGAAAGATCTATGGGCAGGATAATAAAATTGATGAAATCTGCAGTTTGAATAGGATTAAAGATATGAACCATATTCTGGTTGGACAAAAACTTTTGCTTCCTTAATGAAACTGTGCTATCATAGTACCCAAAGACTGTGTGCGGCACAGTGATCAAAGGATAAAGATATGGCAAAGATTACACCTCTATATAAAACTCCGGAAACTGCGGAGGACATGAAAAGTTATAAAGAGAAATTATTTCGCCATCGGGCAGGAATTGGTGTCAAGGGTTTTGTTTGTGCAGCTGTTGTAGCTGGACTGATCTTTGGAATGTGGTCTTGGAGCCGATACAAAACCTACACGACTTATGAGCTTCTTTCCTCCAATGAACGAACAGACACTCTGAATACACAGTATGCAGAATATAACGGAAAGATTTTAAAATATAGCCGAGACGGCATTTCCTGTGTCAATCTGAAAAATGAAGCTCTGTGGAGCCAGACTTACAATATGCAGATGCCGATTCTGGACATATGTCAGAATTCCGTAGTTGTTGCAGATATGCAGGGAAATGAAGCTTATGTATTTAATGAAGATGGCCTGCGTACTCAGATTACTACGCTGCTTCCCATTCAGCAGGTCAGCGTTTCCTCACAAGGGGTAACGGCTATGCTGCTGAGTGACAATTCCGCTTCCTGGATCTGCCTTTATGACGATGAGGGCGAAAAACTGACAGAAGCCCGCTGCAGACTGGCTGAGACAGGACAGCCTCTGGCCATTGGAATTTCATCAGACGGTATTAAGCTTGCTGTATCCTACCTTCAGATACAGGGGGGGACTTCTGCAAGCTGTATTGTGTTTTACAATTTTGGCACTGTGGGAGGTAACTTTGTAGATAAAATTGTGGCTTCTAAGGTATATGAGGAACGGATAATACCTCGCATTGAATATATGGGAGACAGCATCTGTGTGGCAATGTCTGATAAAGGAATTATTTATTATGAAGGAAAAGAGATTCCGGAAGAAATAGCAGAGGCAAAGGAAGAAACAGAAATCCGCAGTGTTTTTGTCGGAACAGAGAATGTAGGAGTAGTGGTAGAAGGGACTGGAAAGGAAAGTGCAAAATATGAAGTGCATCTCTATGACACTTCGGGCAATCTGGTTCTGAATCAGGAGACAAATCTGGCATATGGACAGGTCAAAATGTCTGGCAGCAGTCTCATCATATTTAATGAAAGTGAGTGTGAGATTTACAGCAGGCAGGGGGTTTTAAGGTATACAGGGAATTTTGACGGGACAATAGCAGATATCTATAAAGGATCTGGGATGCGGAAATATATTTTTGTTTTTTCGGATCGAACAGATGAAGTGAAATTGAAATAGAGGAGAACAAAAGAATATGAATTGGTTGACGCCCGCAATAGGCGGATTTTTGCTGCTTGCAGCCTGGGATGGTCATCGGAAAGGATTTATCAAAAAATCCGTGAGAATATTAAGCATGATTCTCACATTGATAGCAACATCCACAGTGTCGCCTCTTATAACAAGTTTTTTAAAAGAAAAGACGGCAATGCATCGGGTGCTGCAAAATAGTATTGCTGCCAGTGAATTTGATGTGATGGAAGCAATAGAACTGATTGGAATGGAAGACTTTGTAAGTGACTATCTGGCGGATATGGCATTGCAGGTAGTTGCATTTATGATTACTTTTGTGCTGGTAAGCGTTTTGGTGCAGGGCGTCTTATTTTCTTTGGGGATCGTGGCAAAACTTCCCGTTCTGTATGGGCTGAACAAAACAGCAGGTTTGGTTTTGGGCTTGGCAGAAGGGGTTCTTTTTGTATGGATTTTTTTCTTTGCAGTTACTATGTGCGCAGGTACAAAGCCCGGCGGACAGCTTCTCTGGATGATTGCGAACAGTAACCTTCTTTCTTGGATTTACCGCAGAAATCTTTTACTGCTGCTTTTGTAGAAATAAAAGCTGCCGCCGGGCCTGGCGGATCCGAATTAGGAGGGATTTTTCAGAAGATACTTTTTGATGGCATCAAAGCTTTCTGCGCTGATGTCATGTTCCATTCTGCATGCGTCTGCAATGGCGATCTCGGGGGTTACGCCGATTTGGATCAGCCATTCGGAAAGGATAGAATGGCGTTCATAGACAGTCTCAGCCAGCTTTTGTCCTTCATCTGTCAGCCGAATGTAACCATCCTCAGAGACAGTGATATAATTTCGCTGGCGCAGATTCTTCATGGCAACACTGACGCTGGGCTTTGAGTAGTTCAGCTCATTGGCAATATCAATAGAGCGCACATTGGCAAGCTTGCCGTTCAGAATCAGAATTGTTTCCAGATAATCTTCTACGGATTCCTCAGATTTATGTTTTTGATAGCTCATAGATAGCCCTCCTTTGATTCTTTGATAAATATGGCTTTATACAAAAGAGGGTATCATTTAAAAGAGAAAAATGCAAGAAATTTTGAGGAATGGAGATGGCGGCGACAGAAAATGTAGAAAAAGAACTCGAAAACGGGTGTTCCATACAGCGGAACACCCGTTTCGTTTGACGGAATTCAGATATTGCCCACAAAAATAAATAAATTATAATAAAATGCAAGACAATTATTGTCTGATTTACACAAAAGCATTTACAAAATAAAAGGAGGTTCTATATGAAAGGTAATACCGGTTCCAGTACAAACAGTAACCCAAAGACAGCAGGGGCAGAAGCGGCTAAAAAAGCAAAAGCAGGCTTAGATTCCGTGAATATGGCATATGTATATGCAAGCTGTGCCTATGACCTGGATGCTATGCTGGCAGGAATTGCAGAGGAGCTTCCCGGCGTGCCCGTAATCGGCAATACATCCTTTACAGGCGTAATTACACCGGAAGGATTTGTAACCGGAGATGATGGCTTTGTGGGAATTATGGCAGTATCCGATCCGGAGATGGCTGTGGGTATTGCAGCAGTAGAGAAAAACGGATGCCCTGTAGATGCAGGTGAGCAGGCAGCAAGGCTTGCTATGGAGCGGGCAGGCAAAACAGCAGCCCCAGATTACTTCTACATGGCAGCGCCTCCGGGAGAAGAGGAATTCTACTTGAAGGGAATTACCAAGGTGATTGGAAGAGTTCCTTTCTATGGCGGAAGTGCAGCAGATAACAGCATTGCAGGCGAGTGGAAACTTTATACAGATAAAGGCGCTTTTGCAGACGGCGTGGCAGTAGCATTCTTCTATACAGATAAGAAGATGACGAATAAGTTTACGGGTGCTTATCGTGAGACCAAGGATATGGGTATTATCACAAAGGTAGTGGATAACCGTGTACTGGCAGAGATTGACGGAGTTCCGGCAGTTAAGAAGTATGCAGACTGGAGAGGAATCAGCACAGATGCAGTAATGGGCGGAGATCTGCTGGTGCAGACCATTACTTCTCCTCTTGGTGTAAAGGATCGTCTGGGCGATCTGATTGCTATCCGTCATCCTATGAATGGTAATGATGACCTGAGCATGAACATTGGAAATAATCTGGCAGAGGGAACAGCGGTGATCCGTATGGAGGCAACCGTGGATGAGCTTATTGATTCTACCGGCAATACTCTTGCAGCATTGAAGGAGAAGATGGGAGCACCTGCCGGAGTTTATCATCTGGTACACTGCGGCGGAAGAAGAGCAGGCATTGACAGTCGTATTGATGAAGTGGCTGCACAGATTAAGAAGGAAGCAGGAGACGTTCCCTTTATTGTAGAGTTTACTTTTGGCGAATACGGCTTTGAGGCAGATGGCCTTAACACCTGCGGCGGCCTGATGTTGTCCTTTACGGGCTTTGAGGCATAAAAATTTCATTAGGAGAGGAGAAGAATTCCCATGAAAATGTTTATTAACGGAGCATCTGTGGATGCTTCCAACGGCGAAGTGATTGAAGTGATTAATCCGGCTACCGGAGCAGTAGTGGATACAGTCCCGGCAGCAACAAAAGAGGATGTAGATCTGGCAGTAGAAAAAGCGGCTGCCGCACAGAAGATTTGGGCAGATGTTCCTGTATATGCAAAGGCTGAGATTATGTTCCGCTTTTTGGAGCTGGTAGAGAAGAACAAAGAAGATTTGGCACAGACCTTATCTCAGGAGACCGGAAAGCCCATTACAGAGGCAAGAGCAGAGATTGGCAATATTCCAATTGCCTTCAAAGCATTTTCTGAGAAAGCTAAGCATCTATATGGAGAGACCATTCCGGCAGGCATGGAAGCAGGACAGGATAAGCATGTGCTGATTACCAAGAGAGAGCCCATTGGCGTGATTGCCTGTGTAATTCCCTTTAACTTCCCCTGCGATCTGTTTGATCAGAAAGTAGCGCCTACGCTTCTTGCAGGAAATGCCGCAATCGTAAAGCCTTCTACGGACAATCCGCTGACTCTCTGCAAGCTTACCGCTCTTTTGGGTGAAGCGGGCGTGACGCCGGGAGCCATTCAGATTGTGACAGGCCGGGGCTCCAAGGTAGGCGCATGGCTGTGTGCAAATAAGGATGTCCATGCCATTACTCTTACAGGATCTACTGAGGTAGGTATTGAAACGGCAAGAACAGCAGCAGATCACCTGGCTCATATTGCTCTGGAGCTGGGCGGCAACGATGCCTTCATTGTGCTGGAGGACGGTGATGTGGATCTGGCAGTAGAAGAACTTATTTGGGGACGTATGTATAACACCGGGCAGGTATGCTGTGCTTCAAAACGTTTCCTGATACATAAGAATCGTGTGGAAGAGTTTACTGCAAAAGCTGTTGAACGCATCAAACAGCTCAAACAGGGTATGCCGGCAGAAGAGAGTACGCAGATTGGATGCCTGATCAGTGAAAAAGCTGCTATTAAGGTAGAAGAGCAGATCAAGCTTACAGTAGAGCAGGGGGGAAAAGTTATTTTAGGCGGAACCAGAAATGGTGCGTTCATTGCTCCTACGGTAATTGCAGATGTTCCTAAGACAGCAGACGTAGCTGTTGACATGGAGATCTTTGGACCGGTAGTTCCGATTATTACTTTTGATACCGTAGAGGAAGCTATTGAGATTGCAAATGGATCTAAGTTTGGCCTTTGCGGCTGTGTATTCACAGAGAATATGAAGACAGCTATGAAGGTATGCAATGCTTTAGAGTGCGGCGGAACCATTATCAATGGCGCAAGCTTCTTCCGCAGCTTTGAGATGCCTTTCGGCGGCTACAAATATTCCGGAATCGGAACAGAGGGTGTAATGTCTACCTTCGATGAAGTGACCAGAACAAAGACAATTGTTCTGAAGAACATCATTTAAGGCTTTGCATAAAAAGAATACTTCAAAGGCCTGCAATAGCCTGAGAAGTATTCTTTTTTACTATGAAAGATCCTTTTCTGCGTAGCAGAAAACTAAGTTCAGGGATGCCCCATGCACCACTACCGACTTTCGTTTATGGTGGTGTGCCAATGGGGTGCATGTGGGTTTGCTATGAATCATTCTTATGACAAAGACAATTTTCTGCTTATTCTACATAACCCATTCGCCTGGAAAGCTTTCCGGCGGCCCGCTTTACTTCATGGATGACCATCTCGAGCTTGTCGTCTGAAAGCTGCGTAATGGATCCGCTGGCACTGATGGCGGCTGCAGGAGAGCCCCGGTAATCAAACACAGGAGCGCCCACACAGCGATGCCCGGCCTGATATTCTTCGTTATCCATAGCCCAGCCCTGGCGTCGGATAACCTTTAGATAACGCTTGAACTCCCGGATATCAGTGATAGTATTCGCTGTATACCTTTTAAAATCACAAAGATAGAGGGCTTCATCCAATTCATCTCCGGACAGGCAGGCCAGCAGGCATTTTCCGATAGAAGAACAAAAAGCAGGAGAACGATATCCTACCTGTGTATAGAGACGGGTATTGGGATAAATGTCCATTTTCTCCAGATAGACCACATCACAGCCATCCAGAATCCCTAAATGGGCAGTCAGATCCAGATCACGCATAATATCGCTTAAAAACGGCTTGGCCTCGGTTAGGAGCTCCAATTGATTAATGTGAAGACTGACTGTCTCGATCAGTTTATAGCCGATCGAGTAAAGGCCGTTCCCGTTCTTTTCTACATACTGCCGGGCGCACATGGAGGTCAGAAGCCGATGCACCGTACTTTTGCTCATGCCGGTGGCCTTGGCGATTTCTGAGAGGCTGAGGGGGGATGTGGAGGAAGCCAGCGTCTCCAATATATCAAAGATACGATCTGCAACACGAACACTTTCTTCCATAATATAACCCTCCGTTTTTTCTTTACAAAGCAGCTTTAAACAGATATAATTTTATTGTAAAGTTCTAAAAAAACTGTGTCAACACTAATTTGCATAAAAACCTTGACATTCTCTTCTGTATCATGCTATGATACTATGGCGAATGGAAGTAGGCTTTTTTTTTATGCCTAAAAAATGACGGTTCAGAGAGGCTGTCAGCAAACAGAAATCAAGCGGAGGTGGAAGTCGTGCGCGTAAAGATCACATTGGCATGTACGGAGTGTAAACAACGTAATTACAACATGACAAAAGAGAAAAAGAACCATCCGGACAGGATGGAGACCAGTAAGTACTGCAGATTCTGCAGGAAACACACACTGCACAAAGAGACGAAGTAGGATGCCGGAAAGGAAAGTGGGAAGATGAGCGAAGCAGCAGGAAAAGCTCCAAAGAAGAGCTGGTTTAAGGGCCTTAAAGCTGAATATAAGAAGATCATCTGGCCAGATAAGAAATCCCTTACAAAGCAGACTATCGCAGTCGTGGCAACATCCGTGGCTTTGGGCATCATTATTAAGATACTGGACGTTATTATGACGTATGGTATTGATGCTATCATGAAGTTATAGGGGTGATTATATGGCAGAAGCGAACTGGTATGTAGTTCATACCTATTCAGGGTATGAGAATAAGGTTAAGGCCAACATTGAGAAGACGATTGAGAACAGACATCTGGAGGAACAGATTCTTGAAGTGAGAGTTCCCATGCAGGATGTGGTGGAGATGAAGAACGGAGCTAAAAAGCAGGTTCAGAAGAAGCTGTTCCCTGGCTATGTTCTGATTAACATGGTGATGAATGACGACACCTGGTATGTGGTGCGCAACACCAGAGGCGTTACCGGATTTGTTGGACCTGGCTCCAAACCGGTTCCACTCACAGAGGAAGAAATGAGACCACTGGGCATTCAGTCTGAAGATGTTGTAGTTGATTTTGCAGAAGGAGACACAGTGATTGTTACCCATGGTGCATGGGAGAATACGGTTGGCGTAATTCAGTCCATGAATCATGGAAAGCAGTGTGTAATTATCAATGTGGATCTCTTTGGCCGGGAGACACCGGTAGAGATTAGTTTCTCAGAAGTAAGAAAGATGTAGAAAAACAAATAAGTGGGAGGGATTAACCCTAATTCCCGCGATCACCACAAGGAGGTGCCTGATATGGCAAAAAAAGTAACAGGTTATATTAAATTACAGATTCCTGCTGGAAAGGCAACACCGGCTCCGCCAGTCGGACCGGCACTTGGTCAGCACGGTGTGAACATCGTAGAGTTTACAAAGCAGTTTAACGCAAGAACCGCAGACCAGGACGGAATGATTATTCCGGTTGTTATTACAGTTTACGCAGACAGATCCTTCAGCTTTATTACAAAGACTCCGCCTGCAGCCGTATTGCTTAAGAAAGCATGCAACATTCAGTCTGGTTCCGGCGTTCCGAACAAGACGAAGGTTGCAAGCATTACAAGAGCAGAGCTTCAGAAGATTGCAGAGCTGAAGATGCCGGACTTGAATGCTGCAAGCATTGATGCAGCCATCAGCATGATCGCTGGTACAGCAAGAAGCATGGGTATCACTGTAACAGACTAAGACGTAACTGTATCCCTTGACAGGCAAAGCCCACCCCGAAGGGGTATGAGTTAGGGACTGCCCGAGGGGCGAATAAAAAAGGACGTGGGAGGGATTAACCCAGATTCCCGCAATTACCACCAGGAGGTTATTTAATATGAAACATGGAAAGAAATATGTTGAGGCTGCAAAGCTCTACGACAAACAGACCCAGTATGATAGAAACGAAGCAATCAGCATCGTAAAGAAGCTGGCTGTTGCAAAGTTTGATGAGACCATCGAGGCTCACATCCGGACAGGTTGTGACGGACGTCACGCAGATCAGCAGATCCGCGGCGCTGTTGTACTTCCTCACGGAACAGGTAAGACTGCACGTGTGCTGGTATTTGCCAAGAATGCCAAGGCTGACGAGGCGCAGGCAGCAGGGGCGGATTACGTAGGAGCAGAGGAACTCGTTCCGAAGATCCAGAACGAGGGATGGTTTGAGTTCGATGTAGTTGTAGCAACCCCGGATATGATGGGTGTTGTTGGACGTCTCGGACGTGTACTGGGACCCAAGGGCCTGATGCCGAACCCCAAAGCCGGAACAGTAACCATGGATGTGACAAAGGCTATCCAGGATATCAAAGCCGGTAAGATCGAGTACAGACTGGACAAAACCAATATTATCCACGTGCCAATTGGAAAAGCTTCTTTCACAGAAGAACAATTAGCGGACAACTTCCAGACGCTTATCGATGCAATCAATAAGGCAAGACCTTCCGCAGTAAAGGGTCAGTTCCTGAAGAGCATTACCATTGCTCCTACTATGGGACCTGGTGTGAAGCTGAATCCGGCAAAGCTGGTTTAAGCTGAAATGCTGAGGAAAGAATTGATTGACATTTAGATTTAGATATGCTATGCTTTCATAGCATGTAACACGACCCGAAGACAGCAGGTGCCGTAAGGCATAAGGTGAAGACGCCTGCCGAGGACGATACATTTTCCTTTTGAGAATGATTTTCGGAAACCTCTCTGTCTTTGGCGGGGAGGTTTTTATATTCATTGACAATCCGTCGGGTTGGTGGACAAATATATAAAGGAGGTACACCATTCATGGCAAAAGTTGAGTTGAAGAAGCCGATCATAGATGAGATCGCAGCCAATATCGCTGATGCTCAGTCTGTTGTAATCGTTGATTATTGCGGACTTACCGTAGAGGAAGATACCAGACTGCGTAAAGAGCTTCGTGAGAACGGCATCATCTATAAGGTTTACAAGAACACAATGATGAACTTTGCTTTCAAGGGCACAGACTGTGAGAGCCTGAGCCAGCATTTGGAAGGACCCAATGCAATTGCAATCTCAAAGACAGATGCAACTGCACCGGCAAGAATCCTGGCCAAATTTGCAAAAGATGCGAAAGCACTGGAGATCAAGGCCGGTATCGTAGAGGGAACTTACTATGATGCGGCGGGTATGGAAGCTATATCCAAGATTCCGTCCAGAGAAGAGCTGTTGGGCAAGCTGCTTGGAAGCATCCAGTCTCCGATTGCAAACTTTGCTCGTGTAATCAGCCAGATTGCGGAAGCAAAGGAAGCATAAAAAGTACGATATGTATATTGATACCGATCAGCAGGAAAGCAGTTGGTCGGACAGCGTAAATAAAATTATTTAGGAGGAAAAATAAAATGGCAAAATTGACAACTGCTGAGTTTATCGAGGCAATCAAAGAGTTATCCGTATTAGAGTTAAATGAGCTGGTAAAAGCATGTGAGGAAGAGTTTGGCGTATCCGCAGCAGCTGGTGTTGTTGTTGCAGCGGCTGGTGATGGCGCAGGCGCAGCAACAGAGGAGAAGGATTCCTTCGACGTAGAGCTGACAGGTGCAGGAGATTCCAAGGTTAAGGTTATCAAGGCTGTTCGCGAGATCACTGGTCTTGGTCTGAAGGAAGCTAAGGATCTGGTAGACGGCGCTCCAAAGGTAATCAAGGAGGGCGTTACCAAGGCAGAGGCAGACGAGCTGAAGGCAAAGCTGGAAGAGCAGGGCGCAACTGTTACTCTGAAATAAGAAAGAACAGAATTAAAGAAACAGTGATGAGCGGAGAGATAAATTCTCCGCTCATTTTTTGTGAAAGTAATTAATTCCATAAAAATCGTTATATACGATAACCTCATATTTCTTTTCAAAAATTTAGTAATGCTGAGAATTTTAAAAAAACTAATACAAAATAAAAGATTTATGGTATAATTAACCCTGTAATACGATCCTCACGATATTACAGCAGACACTATAAAAAAGAGAGGCGGGAAATTATGAGGAAAGCATGGGATGTTACTGTCAATGGGGTAGTACATAAGGTGGAGTACAAAACTACCTTTGGTGTCAAGATTCTTGTAAATGGGAATGCCTATAAGACGAGATCACAGAATTGGTTTATTAACATGATTGATTATCCAATCACTATTGATGGCGCAGAGATTCGTGTAGTGGCAATAGGCAACAAGGTGGATCTGGCTGTGAACGGAAGATACCTTGGAAGCGGCGAAGAGTATGTGCCATTGAACAAGATGCCGGTTGTGGCAAACGTGTTTGTTGGAATCAGCTGTATTGGCGGTGTTCTGTTTGCGGGATGGCTGGGGCTTCTTATCGGCATATTATTCAGTTTCCTTTATATAAAGCTGGGACTTCGCGGGAAAACAGGGCCTTTGATTGCTACTTTTGCAGCGTGTGTGGTGATTCTGGCGGCATTGACGTACGGTATGGGGCAGCTTTGGCAGGCTTTGGAATATACATATTATTAGGAGAATAAAGGATGGAACAGGAACCAAGAAACGATAATTGGAACAATTGGAATAATAATGGACAGCAGCCCCATCAGCCTGTCATTATTGTTGGAGAGCAGGATCCGAATGCCCATAAAAAGAACAGCAATATGGCAGCGGCATCCCTGGTAACCGGGATTTTGTCAATTGTACTTTTTTGGATACCTTGGATCGCAATTATTTTAGGCATTATCGGATTGATTACCGGCATTATTTGTCTGGTTCAGCATAGAGCCGGACATGGAGCGGCAATTGCCGGAGTGATTACTTCTAGTATTGGTACGCTGATTGCTCTTGTAATAGGTTTTATTTATATTCTTGCAATAGCTATGATTATATAGCATAATAAAAAAGGCGCTGTAAAATAATCGTTTTTGGTTTTACAGTGCCTTTCTCAATATATTAATTTTTGATAAATTTTCCCAAAAGAATGCTTGACATAAAAACAAGCCTGTGTTACCATGGAAAATGCACTATTGTGGTGAGTTGGGCTCTATTTTTGTGCCAGTTACAGCCGAATATGACAAAAAACGCCGCAATTCACAACGAAAATAAGGGGTGAACGTCTATGGAAAAAAACAGGATACGTCCTATTACAACCGGTAAAAGCAGTAGAATGAGCTATTCGAGACAAAAAGAAGTTTTGGAGATGCCCAATCTGATTGAAGTTCAGAAGGATTCCTATGGATGGTTTTTGGACGAAGGACTTCGGGAAGTATTTGATGATATTTCTCCCATTGCTGACTACAGCGGACACTTGAGCCTTGAATTTGTGGATTTTACACTTTGCACAGGCGAAGGCGATATTAAATATACGATTGAGGAATGCAAGGAAAGAGATGCGACATATGCAGCTCCTCTGAAAGTAAAAGTACGTCTTTACAATAAAGAAACCGATGAAATTAACGAACATGAGATTTTCATGGGTGATTTGCCGCTGATGACGGAGACCGGTACGTTCGTGATCAATGGTGCAGAGCGTGTCATTGTCAGCCAGCTTGTTCGTTCCCCTGGTATCTATTATGCAATTGATCATGATAAAGTAGGAAAAGGCCTTTACTCTTGTACTGTGATTCCAAATCGCGGTGCATGGCTGGAGTACGAGACGGATTCCAATGACATTTTCTATGTCCGTGTAGACCGGACAAGAAAGGTACCCATCACAGTTCTGGTGCGTGCTTTGGGCTTCGGAACCAATGCGGAGATTCTGGAACTCTTTGGTGAAGAACCGAAGATCATGGCTACTTTAAGCAAGGATACCGCCGAGAACTATCAGGAAGGTCTTCTGGAATTATACAAGAAGATTCGCCCGGGAGAGCCTTTGGCTGTGGAGAGCGCCGAAAGCCTGATCACAAGCATGTTCTTTGACCCCAGAAGATACGATCTGGCAAAGGTGGGCCGTTATAAATTCAATAAAAAGTTAATGCTCCGTAACCGGATTCACGGACAGGTTCTTTCCGAGGATGTGGTGGATACCCTGACCGGCGAGATTATTGCAGAGGCAGGAACAGAGGTTACAAGAGAACTGGCGGATGAGATTCAGAATGCGGCAGTTCCCTTTGTGATGATTAAAGGCGAGGAACGGGATATCCGTGTGATTTCCAGCATGATGGTTGACATTACACATTTTATGGATGTGAACCCGAAAGAGCTGGGAGTTACAGAATTAGTATATTATCCGGCGCTGAAAAAGATACTGGAAGAATCTAGTGATCCGGAAGAACGCAAAGCAGCTGTGAAGAGAGACATTCATGAGCTGATTCCGAAGCATATTACAAAGGAAGATATTATTGCTTCCATTAACTATAATCTCCATCTGGAATACGGCGTTGGAAATGATGATGACATTGACCATTTAGGAAATCGTCGTATTCGTGCAGTGGGAGAATTGCTCCAGAATCAGTACCGGATTGGCTTGTCCAGAATGGAGCGCACGGTGCGTGAGCGTATGACCACCCAGGATCAGGAGAACATCACACCTCAGTCGCTTATCAACATTAAGCCGGTGACTGCTGCTGTAAAGGAGTTCTTTGGTTCCTCTCAGCTGTCTCAGTTCATGGATCAGAATAACCCATTAGGTGAGCTGACTCATAAGCGCCGTCTCTCCGCTTTGGGACCGGGCGGTTTGTCCAGAGATCGTGCCGGATTCGAGGTGCGGGATGTGCATTATTCTCACTATGGAAGAATGTGCCCCATTGAGACCCCTGAGGGTCCGAACATTGGGCTTATCAACTCCCTGGCAACCTATGCGCGAATCAACGAATATGGTTTTGTAGAGACGCCATACCGCAAAATTGATAAATCAGATCCGAAAAATCCCCGTGTCACCGATGAGGTGGTTTATATGACGGCGGATGAAGAGGATAATTACCATGTAGCACAGGCAAATGAGGATCTGGATGAGGAAGGACACTTTGTTCGTAAGAATGTATCCGGACGTTATCGAGAGGAGACTCAGGAGTATGAGCGTTCCATGTTTGATTACATGGATGTATCCCCGAAGATGGTATTTTCTGTGGCAACAGCCCTGATCCCTTTCCTGGAGAATGACGATGCTAACCGTGCGCTGATGGGATCAAACATGCAGCGGCAGGCAGTTCCTCTCCTTGTGACGGAAGCTCCTGTAGTGGGAACCGGAATGGAGACAAAGACTGCTGTGGACTCTGGTGTGTGCGTAGTGGCGAAGCATGCTGGTGTAGTAGAGCGTGCTGTATCCAATGAGATTGTGGTAAAATGTGCAGACGGGACGAAGGACACCTATCGCCTGACGAAGTTTGCACGAAGCAATCAGAGCAACTGCTATAATCAGAAGCCCATTGTATTTAAGGGTGAGAAGGTAGAGGAAGGTCAGGTTATTGCAGACGGTCCTTCTACTTCAGGCGGCGAGATTGCCCTGGGTAAGAATCCGCTGATTGGATTCATGACCTGGGAAGGTTACAACTATGAGGATGCTGTTCTTCTGAGTGAGAGACTGGTTCAGGAGGATGTATACACATCTGTTCATATTGAAGAATACGAGGCTGAAGCCCGGGATACCAAGCTGGGACCGGAGGAGATTACCCGTGATGTACCAGGTGTAGGTGATGATGCCTTAAAGGACCTGGATGAACGCGGTATTATCCGTATCGGTGCAGAGGTCCGTGCGGGAGATATTCTGGTAGGAAAGGTAACACCTAAGGGAGAAACGGAGCTGACGGCAGAGGAACGCCTCCTGCGCGCTATCTTTGGAGAAAAGGCCAGAGAGGTAAGAGACACCTCACTTAAGGTGCCACATGGAGAATATGGAATCGTAGTAGATGCCAAGGTATTTACTAGAGAGAACGGAGATGAATTGTCTCCGGGCGTGAATCAGGCAGTTCGTATCTATATTGCTCAGAAGAGAAAGATTTCTGTAGGTGACAAGATGGCGGGACGTCACGGCAACAAGGGTGTTGTATCCCGTGTGCTTCCGGTAGAGGATATGCCCTTCCTGCCCAATGGACGCCCGTTGGATATTGTATTGAATCCGCTGGGTGTGCCTTCACGTATGAATATCGGACAGGTATTGGAGATTCACTTAAGTCTTGCAGCAAAGGCTCTAGGATTCAATGTGGCAACGCCGGTATTTGACGGAGCCAATGAGAATGATATTATGGATACGCTGGATCTGGCTAACGATTATGTGAATCTGGAGTGGGAAGAGTTTGAGAAAAAGCATGGGGAAGAGCTTCTTCCGGAGGTGCTGGAATATCTCCATGAGAACCTTGAACACCGGGAAGTATGGAAAGGCGTTCCCATTTCCAGGGACGGAAAGGTGCGGCTGCGTGACGGACGGACTGGAGAATACTTTGACAGCCCTGTTACTATTGGCCATATGCACTATTTGAAGCTGCATCATCTGGTAGACGATAAGATTCATGCCCGTTCTACAGGACCGTATTCTCTGGTTACTCAGCAGCCTCTGGGCGGTAAAGCGCAGTTTGGCGGCCAGCGTTTCGGTGAGATGGAGGTGTGGGCTCTGGAAGCCTATGGCGCATCTTATACTCTGCAGGAGATACTGACCGTGAAGTCTGATGATGTAATCGGGCGAGTGAAGACCTATGAGGCCATCATTAAGGGCGACAACATTCCGGAGGCCGGTATTCCGGAGTCCTTCAAGGTGCTTTTGAAAGAGCTTCAATCTCTGGGACTGGATGTGAGAGTTCTGCGGGATGACAATACAGAAGTGGAAATTATGGAGACCAGTGATTACGGCGATGTGGATCTGCGTTCCATTATCGAAGGCGACAGACACTCCAATAAGGAAGAAGAATCTTTTGGAGCATATGGATTCAGCAAGCAGGAATTCGAAGGAGAAGAACTGGTTGACGTGGCAGAAGAGGAAGAAGACGAGGATGAGTTTTTAGACTTCGAAGAGGATTTTGAAGAAGAGGAATAAGAAAGGGAGTGTATTCATGCCAGAAACAACGAATCAAGCGGTTTATCAGCCAATGACCTTTGATGCGATTCGGATCGGACTTGCATCTCCGGAGAAAATCCGCGAGTGGTCCAAGGGCGAGGTGAAGAAACCGGAAACCATTAATTACAGAACCCTGAAACCGGAAAAAGACGGCTTATTCTGTGAACGTATCTTCGGACCCAGCAAGGACTGGGAGTGTCATTGCGGAAAGTATAAGAAGATCCGCTATAAAGGCGTAGTCTGCGATCGCTGTGGTGTGGAAGTTACTAAATCCAATGTCCGCAGAGAGCGTATGGGACATATTGAGCTGGCGGCTCCGGTATCTCATATCTGGTATTTTAAGGGAATTCCCAGCCGTATGGGACTGATCCTGGATCTGTCTCCCCGCACCCTGGAAAAAGTGCTTTATTTTGCATCCTATATTGTGCTGGATGCAGGAGATACAGAACTGCAGTATAAGCAGATCCTGACAGAAAAAGAATATCAGGATATGCGGGAAAAGTATGGCAGCCGCTTCCGTGTAGGAATGGGTGCGGAGTCCATCAAAGAGCTTTTGGTAGCCATTGATCTTGAGAAGGAGTCCGTAGAACTGAAAACTGCTTTGCAGAATGCTACTGGCCAGAAACGGGCACGTATTATCAAGCGTCTGGAGGTTGTAGAAGCCTTCCGTGAGTCCGGAAATCAGCCGGAATGGATGATTATGGATGCCATTCCTGTAATTCCGCCGGATCTGCGCCCGATGGTACAGCTGGACGGCGGCCGTTTTGCTACTTCTGATTTGAATGATTTGTATCGAAGAATTATTAACCGGAATAACCGCCTGAAACGTCTTTTGGAGTTGGGCGCTCCGGATATCATTGTAAGAAATGAAAAGCGTATGCTCCAGGAGGCTGTAGACGCTTTGATAGACAACGGAAGAAGGGGACGTCCGGTAACTGGACCAGGTAACCGGGCTCTTAAGTCTCTCTCTGATATGCTGAAGGGTAAATCCGGACGTTTCCGTCAGAATCTGCTTGGAAAACGTGTGGATTATTCCGGACGTTCCGTTATCGTGGTGGGGCCAGAGCTGAAGATCTACCAGTGCGGCCTTCCAAAAGAGATGGCTATTGAGCTGTTTAAGCCCTTTGTTATGAAGGAACTGGTACAAAAAGGCACAGCTCACAACATTAAGAGCGCAAAGAAGATGGTAGAGCGTCAGGTGCAGCCTGAAGTGTGGGATGTACTGGAGGAGGTTATCAAAGAGCATCCGGTTATGCTGAACCGAGCTCCTACCCTGCATAGACTGGGAATTCAGGCATTTGAGCCCATTCTGGTAGAGGGTAAAGCCATTAAACTGCATCCGCTGGTTTGTACAGCCTTCAACGCAGATTTTGATGGTGACCAGATGGCGGTGCATCTTCCCCTGTCTGTAGAAGCTCAGGCAGAATGCCGATTCCTTTTGCTGTCACCCAATAACCTGCTGAAACCTTCAGATGGAGGCCCGGTAGCGGTTCCTTCTCAGGACATGGTCCTTGGAATCTATTATCTGACCCAGGAGCGTCCGGGAAGTGAGGGGGAAGGCAAGTACTTCAAGAATGTAAATGAGGCTATTCTTGCCTATGAGAACGGAGCTATTAAGCTGCAGACCAGAATTAAGGTAAAGGTGACTAAGAAGCTGTCAGATGACAATGAGATCTCAGATATTATCGAGTCAACTATGGGACGTTTCATCTTCAATGAGATTTTGCCTCAGGATCTGGGCTTTGTGGATCGAAGCATTCCGGGCAATGAGCTTAAGCTGGAGGTGGATTTCCACGTAGGAAAGAAAGGTTTAAAGCAGATTCTTGAAAAGGTTATCAATACCCATGGAGCTACCCGGACCGCAGAGGTTCTGGATGATATCAAAGCCATGGGCTACAAATACTCTACCAGAGCGGCTATGACCGTATCTATTTCCGATATGACCGTACCGCCGGAGAAACCGGAGTTGATTCAGAAAGCTCAGGATACCGTGGATAAGATCACAAGAAACTATAAGCGTGGTTTGATTACGGAGGAAGAGCGCTATAAAGAGGTTGTGGAGACATGGAAGCAGACAGATGAGATTTTGACCAAGGCTCTGCTGGATGGACTGGATAAGTATAACAATATCTATATGATGGCGGACTCCGGAGCCCGTGGTTCCGATAAGCAGATTAAACAGTTGGCCGGTATGCGTGGTTTGATGGCAGATACCACAGGCCATACGATTGAGCTGCCCATCAAGTCTAATTTCCGTGAGGGTCTGGACGTATTGGAGTACTTTATGTCTGCACATGGTGCACGTAAGGGTCTGTCCGACACGGCGCTGCGTACCGCAGACTCCGGATATTTGACAAGACGTCTGGTAGATGTTTCTCAGGATCTGATTATCCGTGAGGTAGACTGCTGCGAGGGGAAGGATGAGATTCCCGGCATGGTAGTAAAGGCTTTCATGGAAGGAAAAGAAGAGATTGAGGGCCTCCAAGAGCGTATTACAGGCCGTTTTTCCTGTGAGACAATCAAGGATAAGGATGGCAATGTGATTGTAAAGGCAAATCACATGATTACCCCCAGACGGGCGGCGGCCATTATTAAGTCCGGCGTGGATGAGAATGGAAATCCTTACGATAAATTAAAGATCCGTACCATTTTAACCTGTAAATCTCACATTGGTGTCTGCGCCAAATGTTATGGCTCTAACATGGCTACCGGTGAGGCGGTTCAGGTAGGTGAGTCCGTAGGTATCATTGCGGCTCAGTCTATCGGCGAGCCGGGTACTCAGCTGACCATGCGTACTTTCCATACAGGCGGTGTGGCCGGCGGAGATATTACTCAGGGTCTTCCTCGTGTAGAGGAGTTGTTTGAGGCCAGAAAGCCCAAGGGTCTTGCAATTATTACGGAGATTCCCGGTACGGTAACGGTTCTTGATACTAAGAAAAAGCGGGAGATCCAGGTGACAAATGAGGACGGAGAATCTAAGACATACCTGATTCCCTATGGCTCTCGTATGAAAGTGCAGGATGGCCAGGTTCTGGAGGCCGGAGATGAGCTGACAGAGGGCAGCGTGAATCCTCATGATATTTTGAAGATCAAAGGCATCCGTGCCGTTCAGGATTACATGATTCAGGAGGTACAGCGTGTATATCGTCTGCAGGGTGTGGATATCAATGATAAGCACATTGAGATGATTGTACGTCAGATGCTGAAGAAGATTCGTATTGAGGATAACGGCGATACGGACTTCCTGCCCGGAACATTGGTAGATGTTCTTGACTTTGAGGATATGAACGAGAAGCTTGAGGCAGAGGGCAAGCGTCCGGCAGAGGGCAAGCAGGTTATGCTTGGTATTACCAAGGCATCTCTGGCTACGAATTCGTTCCTGTCTGCGGCATCTTTCCAGGAGACTACCAAGGTTCTGACCGAGGCGGCGATTAAAGGAAGAGTTGACCCGCTGATTGGACTCAAAGAGAATGTGCTGATTGGTAAGCTGATTCCTGCAGGAACCGGCATGAAGCGTTATCGCTCCGTGAAGCTGGATACGGAGCTGGATGCGTATGAAGAGCTGGAATTGTCTGAGGATTTCGATGAGGATCTGGAGCTGACAGAGGACTTTATCGAAGAGGAAGCAACTGAAGATTTACCTGATGAAACAGTGGAAGAGATAGAAAACGAAGAGGAATTAGCAGAGGTTTAAAGTAAAGATAAGGGGTTGTTGGTTTTCCGACAACTCCTTGTTTTCTATATTTAAAAAGATACCCTTGCTTTTTATGGCTGAAAGATCGTATGATAGACCTATAATTAAGGAATGATGTAACAAAATAGCGAAACCCAATAACAGCAGAACTAAAAAAGGAGGAAATGATGCGGGAATTTGACGTGATTGTGATTGGCGGAGGCCCGGCGGGCTACAACAGCGCAGAGTATGCGGCGCACCATGGACAGCGTGTGCTTCTGATAGAAAAGAAAAATTTAGGAGGTACTTGTCTGAACGTGGGCTGTATTCCTACCAAGACGCTTTTATATGCATCGAAGGTCTACCATTATGCTAATGGAGCAGGAGAGCCTTATGGTGTAACCGCCAAGGATGTTTCGCTGGATCATGCGGTAGTCGTCCGGAAGAAGAATGAGGTAGTGAAGACACTGGTACAGGGTGTGGCAGGAGGCCTGCGCAGAAAAAAAGTACAGGTAGTGAACGGAACGGCAAAGCTGTCCAGGGAGAACGGCGCATTGGTTGTGTCTACGGAGAGTGAATCCTTTGTTGGGGAAAATGTGATTATTGCTGCCGGATCATCGCCGGTTGTGCCTCCGATTGAAGGGGTGAAAGAGGAACTGGAAAAGGGAACAGTCATGACCAGTGATGAAATTTTGGATATGACAGAGATTCCGAAGAAGCTTTTGATTGTAGGCGGCGGCGTCATTGGCTTTGAAATGGCGGCTTATTTTCAGGAAGCAGGCTCAAAGGTGACGGTTATTGAGATGATGGACAAGGTACTTGGGCCGAATGATCGGGAGGTGAGTCTTCTTCTTCAGCAGGAATTGGAGAAAAAAGGAGTAACTTTCTATCTTTCCAGCGGCGTGACAAAGGTGTCCGGCGGAGTCGTGACATTTACAAGAGACGGCAGGATTGATGTGGCAGCTTATGATAAAGCTCTGATGTGTGTAGGACGGAGAGCCAACAGTAATATTGAAGGCCTTGTGGAGCTGGGAGTGCAGGTGGAACGTGGGGCGATTGTTACGGATGCCCAGATGCGCACCAATGTGCCGGGAGTCTATGCGATTGGCGATGTGAACGGAAAGGTCATGCTGGCCCATGTAGGCTACCGGGAGGGTGAGGTTGCGGTTAACACCATTCTTGGAAAGACGGATGCCATGAGCTATGATGCTGTCTGCGGCGTTGTGTATACCAGCCCTGAGGCGGCTTTTGCAGGCTTGTCTGAGGAGCAGGCTAAGGGATCAGGAATTCCATATATCGTTAAGAAGGTTTCCATTAACTTTAGCGGCCGCCATGTGGCAGAGAATGGGATGAGCAATGGAATCTGCAAGATTATAATTGACACGCAGAAGGATGTGATCGTAGGCGCTGCGATTATGTCTTCCTATGCATCAGAGTATATTTATTCTCTGGCCCTGATGATTGAGAACAAGATTCCTCTGGAGAGCATAAAGAGAACAATTTTCCCGCATCCTACCGTATGCGAAGTGATTCGGGAAGCTCTGTTTTCCTAAATAAGAATCCCACTATAGAGCTGCCTGCATTTTCTATAGTGGGATTTGTTTCGTTAATCATCTA
Source organism: Candidatus Merdisoma sp. JLR.KK006 (assembly GCF_036941035.1). NCBI lineage: Bacteria > Bacillati > Bacillota > Clostridia > Lachnospirales > Lachnospiraceae > Candidatus Merdisoma > Candidatus Merdisoma sp. JLR.KK006. The sequence goes on from NZ_JAYMNS010000007.1 coordinate 74,239, forward strand.
CTTCTTTTTCATATTTTACAATTGAACCATCTGCAGCGTTGATATCATAGTTGTATTCATAGCCGGCGCAGTCAAATTCAACCTCATAAACCATGATGCCGTCATCAGAGTCCAGTTCGCATTTGTATTTTTGAATGCTTTCTGCTGAAACTCCTGCATGAGAAAGGGCAATCCCTTTTGCCTGGGCTTCTCTAATATAAGAATTGCTTCCGGCAGATGAATGGGAGCTGTTATTGTAATGGGGGTTATTATGATGGTTATCATAGTAATCGTCATCATAATCCCATTCATGCTTTAAGACCGCACCGGTTGTAGCGTGGATCTCGTAATCATATTCATATTCTCCGCAGTGAAATTTAATTTCATAGACCATAATGCCGTCTTCATGATCCAGCTTGCATTCAAAATTGGCAATGCTATCTGCGGTTACACCGGCATGAGAAAGAGCAGCTTCTTTGGCCTGGCTTTCGCCGATATAAGAAGTGGAGGAAGCGGAATTAGCGCCGGAAGAGCTGTTTGTGCCGTTTGTGCTGTTGGTATTATTATTGCTGTCGTTATTGTCAGCAGTGTTGGTATTGCTCGGAGCATTATCCGGGGTATTATTATTCTGTGGCGGAATGTAGTCATGATCCGCTTCTTTCTTGTTTTTCAGAACACTGCCTGTAATGGCGTCAATGTCATAATCGTATTCAAAGCCTTCACATTTAAACTCGATTTCATAGACCATCACACCGTTCTCATAGTCCAGCTCAATTTCATAATGTGTAATCTTATCAGCGGATACATTTGCATGGGATAGTGCGGCATCCTTGGCTTTTTCTTCTCCCAGATAAGCCTTATCACTGGCGGTTCCCAGGGAGCTGACATTAGCCAGCTTTAAATTGCCTGATTCACTTATCAGGTTCAGTTCATTGATGGACAAGGGCACCAGATCCTCAAAGGAATAAAAGGTATTTTGGTTTATAATTTGCTGAATAAGCTGGGCTTTTCCGAGAGTAATTCCATAAGTGTCGGCAAGCGAACGAAGGCTGGGATCGGCGGAAATGGTTTGGCTCAATACCGCACCATTAAAAGTGCCGGTCTGAAGCACCTCGTTGATTTCGGCGGCAAGCCGTTCCTGAAGCTCCGCTCCTTTTATGGGATCCTGATTGTCTACGCTTACAAGGATGGAATTGGCCATCTCGTTTAAATATCCGTTTCGAAGCATGGAACCAATGAGGGCATTGATGGTTACATCCAGGCTGCTTCCCTTGAAATCCATATCGCCCACAACAATTTTGGCGTCATCATTTCGGGCGTTTACGGCCAAAACCTGCTCTTTTCGATTGACCTGAATCTCAATGGACGGATTTACATCCAAAGAAATTAGAGAAGCAACGGTATAATTTGTCTGGTAAACCTGGAAGCCGGTTATTCCGCCAATCAGCAATGCAAATGCGGCAGCGATACCAGCAAGGCGTTTTGTCCATGGATTTTTCTTTTTGATATCTGTCATGATTGTCACAGCTCCTTTTTGAGTTTGGCAGTCGGAGAGGACAGAATCACGAATATCAGGAACGGCGTTTAAAAATGCCAGCTTAATTTTTTGTTCGGCTTCCTTATTTGTCATGGTTCAGTTCTCCTTTCCGATATATTTTTTGAGTTTTTTGATGGCACGGCTGTATTTGGAAAGAACCGTGGGTAAGGGAGTATCCAAAATCCCGGCAATTTCCCGATGGCGAAATCCGGCTACGACGTGGAGAATCACGATTTGCCGTTCCGTATCTGACAAGCGGTTCATACATTCCGTTAAGACTAATTTGTCTTCGGAAGACATATGTTCGCATGCTTCAAGATAAGGCTCCCAGTCCTCCTGAGAGATATCGGACATTTTCCGGCGCTCCCGAAGCTTTAAAAGACATAGATTTCGAGCAATGGTAAGTATCCATGCCATAGGCTTGCCGCAGGAATGATACCCTGAGGCAGCAGAGTAGATCTGCAGATAGCAGTCATGCAGAACGTCTTCCGCATCCTGTGAGTTTTTTAAAATAGAAAGGGCAAAAGCGTAAACGGAGGCACTTGTACTGTCGTATAGATCCGCAAGAGCCTGAGAATCCCGGGCAGCAATTTTTAAAAGATAAGAATCTAACTGAGCAAAATTTTTGTCTGTCCTGATATCATTTGCCGACGTCAAGCAAATTATCATGGCTGCTTTCTCCTTTCATATGGTTAATACATGAAGATATCATTTTATTGCATTTATTTTAACATTTTTTAAATTTATTTGTAAATGGGTAAAAAGGATTATCTGTCTATTAGATGATAAAAAGTGAAAGGATATGGGGAGGGCATTATTGACATGGGATAAAATTATGATTATGATGAAACATATTTGAAACCTGGACGTACGGAGCACTTCACTGAGGGACGAAGTTTTAATGAGGATATTAGATGGAACAATTTGATGAATGTCATACTAAAAATAAAAGGAGTTTCACATAATGGAAATGAATTTGACCATACGCCATACGGCTAATGCGGGGGTACTTATAAATATAGGAAGAAACAGCCTTGGGGTGGATCTTTTCAGCAGAGATCCGGAGGGCTTATATCCGGATACACCTGCGCAACTGAAGGCGGAGCTGCTGGATGAGATTGAGAGAGGGCACATAGAAGCGCTTTTGTTTACGCATGGTCATGGAGATCATTTCTGTCCGGAGGATGCAGCAGAGGCTTTAAAACGAAATCCGAATCTTGCGGTGATTTCCACGGATGAAGTAATAGGGCTGCTTCGAGCCGCCGCTCCTTTGGGAAAGCGGTTATATGCAGTTTCTTCAAAGGAAAAGGGCAATGTAAGAATACAGTTTCCGGAAGGTTCCCTGGAGCTTTTTAACAGCAGGCATATGGGTGAGGCTTATGCGGGAGTTCAGAATCTGGTTTTTATGCTGAATGTAAACGGAAAACAGATTGTAATTCCTGGGGATGCCTGGCCGGATCCGGAGCTGTTTGCACGAATTGGTGCATGGTCACCTAAGCCGGAGGTTTTCATTGCACCGTTTCCCCTTATTGGCTTGCCTTCCAACAGAAAGATGATTAAGAAATATCTAAAACCTGTGCACATTTTGGCATTGCATCTGCCCCGGCCGGAAATGGACGAGCAAAATTGGGCTGCCAGTGCGAAGTCGGTCTGTGAAAGAACGGAGGATGGACTTCCTATGCCTGATTTTGGCGAAATCCTTGGAAAAGAGTATCACTATTATTCCCATTTTCTTTGAAAAAGTCCTTGACATCAGGGATTTTTGTTACTATACTAATCTAGTGTGTGCGATTGCGCAGGCTTTCGTGCGCCATAAAGCCGACAGATGGCACAAGCAACCTAGCAGGGCCGGCAGCATGCCAGCCACTTATTACAGGAGGTGAAAGGAATGCCAACATTTAACCAGTTAGTCAGAAAAGGAAGACAGACCTCTGTGAAGAAGTCTACGGCTCCCGCTCTTCAGAAAGGATTCAACTCTCTGAAGAAGAAAGCTACGGATACATCCGCACCCCAGAAGCGCGGAGTATGTACAGCAGTAAAGACTGCCACACCGAAGAAGCCGAACTCAGCTCTTCGTAAGATTGCCAGAGTACGTCTTTCCAATGGTATTGAGGTAACAAGCTACATTCCGGGAGAGGGACATAACCTTCAGGAGCATAGCGTTGTTATGATTCGTGGAGGAAGAGTAAAGGATCTTCCCGGTACAAGATACCATATTATCCGGGGTACACTGGATACCGCAGGCGTAGCGAAGAGAAGACAGGCCCGTTCCAAGTACGGCGCCAAGAGACCGAAAGACGCTAAGAAGTAAATTCGGCTCAGAATTTGCAACAGGTAACACCTTGTAAATAGGAGCGCTTCTATTTACGAGAACAGAAGCTATGAAACGTTGGGCAGACAATAGAGTCTGCATGCCGGAATGACATATCACCCTTAATAGGTTGCGGGTTGTATATAGAGTTGCCGTGCACAACACAAATAGATTTGAAGTTACTGTGAGCATCCAATACCGTGAAGACTAACAGTACGTCTCGTGTTAACGAGACTGTGCATCGCAAAGCGGTTACTGGGAACGAAGTGGACAGTAACAGACACATGTGAGTACCTGAGAATTAAAGAGTGAATTTTATTGAGCTTTTTAGGTTCAATAAGCACGTATTAAGGAGGGAAGTATCGTGGCACGTAAAGGACATATCCAGAAGAGAGATGTATTAGCAGATCCGCTGTACAATAACAAGGTTGTCACCAAGCTTATCAACAACATCATGTTAGATGGTAAGAAAGGTGTGGCACAGAAGATTGTATACGGTGCATTTGCAAGAGTAGAGGCAAAGATGGAGAAGCCGGCTCTGGAAGTATTTGAGGAAGCTATGAACAACATCATGCCGATGCTGGAGGTAAAGGCAAGACGTATCGGTGGAGCTACCTACCAGGTACCTATCGAGGTTCGCCCGGACCGCCGTCAGGCCCTTGCGCTTCGCTGGCTGACCATGTTCTCCCGTAAGCGCGGTGAGAAGACCATGGAAGAGAGACTTGCAAATGAGATTATGGATGCAGCCAATAACACAGGCGCATCTGTGAAGAGAAAAGAAGACATGCACAAGATGGCAGAGGCCAACAAGGCATTTGCGCACTATCGGTTCTAACCGAAAGCAGCTTTGTGCTGTATGATTTGAGGAGGAAAATCCCGTGGCTGGAAGAGAATATCCATTGGAGAGAACCAGGAATATCGGAATCATGGCTCATATCGATGCAGGTAAGACCACATTGACCGAGCGTATTCTGTATTACACTGGTGTAAACTATAAGATCGGAGATACCCATGAAGGTACTGCTACCATGGACTGGATGGAGCAGGAGCAGGAACGTGGTATCACCATCACTTCCGCAGCTACAACCTGTCACTGGACCCATCAGGAGAACTGCAAGCCCCAGGAGGGAGCTTTGGAGCATCGTATCAATATCATTGATACCCCGGGTCACGTTGACTTTACGGTTGAGGTAGAGCGTTCCCTTCGTGTACTGGACGGCGCCGTAGGCGTGTTCTGTGCGAAGGGTGGTGTTGAGCCTCAGTCTGAGAACGTTTGGCGTCAGGCTGACACCTACAATGTACCCCGTATGGCATTCATCAATAAGATGGATATCCTGGGTGCAGATTTCTACAATGCGGTAGATATGATTAAGACAAGACTTGGAAAGAATGCCATCTGCATTCAGCTTCCGATTGGTAAGGAAGACGAATTCAAGGGAATTATTGATTTATTTGAGATGAAAGCCTACATCTATAATGATGAAAAGGGCGAGGACATTTCCATCGTTGACATTCCGGATGATATGAAGGATGATGCCGAGCTGTATCGTTCGGAGCTGGTAGAGAAGATCTGTGATCTGGATGATGAACTGATGATGGAATATCTGGAAGGAAATGAGCCGTCTGTTGAGGCGATGAAGAAGGTTCTGAGAAAGGCTACCTGCGAGTGTACGGCAGTTCCCGTATGCTGCGGTACCGCTTATCGGAACAAGGGCGTTCAGAAGCTTCTGGATGCGGTTCTTGATTATATGCCGGCTCCTACGGACATTGCGTCTATTAAGGGAACGGATATGGAGGGCAATGAGATTGAGCGTCATTCTTCTGACGAAGAGCCTTTCTCCGCACTGGCATTTAAGATTATGGCAGACCCATTTGTAGGTAAGCTTGCATTCTTCCGTGTATACTCCGGAACCATGAATTCCGGTTCCTATGTATATAATTCTACCAAACAGAAGAAAGAGCGTGTAGGACGTATCCTTCAGATGCACGCAAACAAGAGAGCGGAACTTGACAAGGTATATTCCGGAGACATCGCCGCAGCCGTAGGCTTTAAGTTTACGACCACAGGTGATACCATCTGTGATGAGCAGCACCCGGTAATCCTGGAGTCCATGGAGTTCCCGGAGCCGGTTATCGAGTTGGCTATTGAGCCAAAGACAAAGGCCGGTCAGGGCAAGATGGGCGAGGCTCTTGCAAAGCTTGCAGAGGAAGACCCGACATTCCGTGCTCATACGGATCCGGAGACTGGCCAGACCATTATTGCCGGTATGGGAGAGCTGCATCTTGAGATTATTGTTGACCGTCTTCTTCGGGAATACAAGGTTGAGGCAAATGTAGGTGCACCTCAGGTTGCTTACAAGGAGACCTTTACCAAGCCGGTGGATGTGGACAGCAAGTATGCAAAGCAGTCCGGCGGACGTGGACAGTATGGCCACTGTAAGGTACGATTCGAGCCCATGGATGCCAACGGAGAAGAGCTGTTTAAGTTCGATTCCCAGGTTGTGGGCGGTGCAATTCCCAAGGAATACATTCCTGCAGTCGGCGAGGGTATTGAGGAAGCGGCACAGTCTGGTATCTTGGGAGGATTCCCGGTACTTGGACTTCATGCAACCGTATACGACGGTTCCTACCATGAGGTAGACTCCAGTGAGATGGCATTCCACATTGCAGGTTCTCTTGCATTTAAGGAGGCTATGCAGAAAGGAAATCCGGTTCTTCTGGAGCCCATCATGAAAGTGGAAGTTACGACACCTGAGGATTACATGGGTGACGTTATCGGTGACATCAACAGCCGCCGGGGCCGCATCGAGGGTATGGACGATATCGGCGGAGGTAAGATGATACGTGGATATGTTCCACTGGCTGAGATGTTCGGATACTCTACGGACCTGCGTTCCAAGACTCAGGGACGTGGTAACTATTCCATGTTCTTCGAGAAATATGAGCAGGTACCCAAGAACATTCAGGAAAAGGTGCTTGCCGCAAAGAAATAAGCGTTTTTGCCTAAATTATGCTTGAAAAATAGGGCGCTTTGAAATATAATCAAAGATAGCCGAGTTTATCTAAGAAACGAAACAAATAATTATGAAAAATGCCGCAAGGCGTATGAATTAAGGAGGACATTCAAAATGGCTAAAGCTAAATTTGAAAGAAACAAACCCCATTGTAATATCGGAACCATTGGTCACGTTGACCATGGTAAGACTACTCTGACCGCTGCTATCACAAAGGTGCTTTCCGAGAGAGTTGCCGGTAACACCGCTACTGATTTCGAGAACATTGACAAGGCTCCGGAAGAGAGAGAGCGTGGAATTACTATTTCTACCGCACACGTTGAGTATGAGACTGAGAACAGACACTATGCACATGTTGACTGCCCGGGCCATGCTGACTATGTAAAGAACATGATCACCGGTGCTGCTCAGATGGACGGCGCTATCCTGGTAGTTGCTGCTACTGACGGTGTTATGGCTCAGACAAAGGAGCACATTCTTCTGTCCCGTCAGGTAGGTGTTCCCTACATCGTAGTATTCCTGAACAAGTGCGATGCTATGGATGATGAGGAGTTGATTGAGCTGACTGAGATGGAGATCACAGAGCAGCTTGAGGAGTATGAGTTCACAGATTGCCCGATCATTAAGGGTTCCGCTTTGAAGGCTCTGGAAGATCCTTCAGGAGAGTGGGGCGACAAGATCATGGAGCTGATGAAGACTGTAGACGAGTATATTCCGGATCCCCAGCGTGCAACCGATCAGCCGTTCCTGATGCCTGTAGAGGACGTATTCACCATTACCGGTCGTGGTACTGTTGCTACCGGCCGTGTTGAGCGTGGCGTGCTTCATGTAAATGAGGAAGTTGAGATTATCGGTATTAAGGAAGAAACACGTAAGACTGTTGTAACTGGTATCGAGATGTTCCGTAAGCTTCTTGACGAGGCTCAGGCTGGTGACAATATCGGTGCACTGCTTCGTGGTGTTCAGAGAACCGAGATCGAAAGAGGTCAGGTTATTGCAAAGCCCGGCAGCGTTACCTGCCATACAAAATTTACCGCTCAGGTATACGTACTGACCAAGGATGAGGGTGGCCGTCATACACCGTTCTTCAACAACTATCGTCCGCAGTTCTACTTCAGAACAACTGACGTTACCGGTGTCTGCAATCTGCCCGCTGGTACAGAGATGTGCATGCCTGGCGATAACGTAGAGATGACCATCGAGCTGATTCATCCTATCGCTATGGAGCAGGGTCTTACTTTTGCTATTCGTGAGGGCGGTAGGACTGTTGGTTCAGGCCGTGTAGCTACAATCATTGAGTAATCTTTAGATTAGAGCCAAATAAGTAAAATAAGCACCGCAATCCTTTGGGAAATCAAAGGATTGCGGTTTCTTAATTTCTAAAAATAATGGCGAAGAAAAGGAAAAGCCGCAAGTATATCTTTTGGCGTAGAGTATGCTTCAAAGTTTTCCCGGCTCTCATTTAATGAAGTAAGGAATTGTCACATATCCACATTATATATAAATGTCATTTTTCATTCCCATAAAATTTTACGTAAAGATTTTTATGGATTATAACTTGAAAAAGTTCGCAATAACGAATAGAATTGTACTTATAGGAGTGTTTAAAATGAGTGGTTATATATCAGTTGCAGAAATTGCAGAAAGATGGCAGTTGACAGCGAGACGAGTTCAAGTATTGTGTAACCAGCAAAGAATACAAGGCGCAATAAAGCAAAGTGGAATATGGCTGATTCCATTTGATGCTAAAAAGCCTGAGCGTATGCTGGCCGGCAAAAAGAATCCGATAAAACAAAAGAGATTAAATTTGTTATCGCTTTTCTCGGGATGTGGAGGAATTGATTTAGGATTTGAAGGCGATTTTAATGTATTGCGTAAATCCGTAAATCCAATGGTTAACAGTAATTGGGAAATAAGAGAGGTTGATAAAAACTGGGTAAAGATAGGGAAGACAAGATTTCACACTATATTTGCAAACGACATAAAGCCAGAGGCCAAAGCAGCCTGGACAAATTATTTTGGAAAACGTGGAATTGATGCAGAAAATTATTATCTTGATAGTATTGTGGATTTGGTAAAATTGCAGAAGGAGAATAAAATTAATATTTTTCCTGCAGGCATAGATGTTTTGGTTGGAGGATTCCCGTGTCAGGATTTTTCTGTTGCAGGTAAAAGGATGGGATTTGAGTCAAATAAGGGACATGACGGACAGAAGATAAAAGCGGAAGAACCGACTGTTGAAAATAGAGGTCAGCTTTATATGTGGATGCGAGAGGTCATTGGCATAACAAAACCGAAGGTTTTTGTGGCGGAAAACGTCAAAGGACTTACAAATCTCAAAGATGCAAAGGAAGTAATAGAGAAAGATTTTTCATCTGTTTGTAATGGAGGATATTTGGTGGTTCCGGCCCAAGTGCTTAATGCAGCTAATTATGGTGTTCCGCAGGGGAGAGAAAGGGTAATCTTTTTCGGATTTAAAAAGTCTGCTTTGACACCAAAAGCATTAGAAGAATTAGCAAAAGAAGAATTATCGGTGGAATATACTCCGTATCCGAAGATTACACATTATTTGCCTAATGAAACACCAGTAGAACAACTGGCGAAATTTGTGACAGTAAAGGATGCTCTTGTAGGCTTAGTTGAACCGGAAAAGTCTAATGATTTAAGCCATCAAAAATATTCAAAGGCAAAATATATGGGGAAGCACTGCCAAGGACAGCAGGAAGTTCGATTGAACGGTATTGGTCCCACTATTCGTTCAGAACATCATGGAAATATAGAATTTCGAAGATTGTCCGAAGAGCATGGAGGGAAATACAAAAAAGAACTTTCTAATGGATTAAAAGAGCGCAGATTAAGTGTGAGAGAGTGTGCAAGAATTCAAACTTTTCCGGATGACTACGAATTTGTGATATCGGCAAAAAATGGCAGCAAATCCGTATCAGGATCAGAAGCCTATAAGATTATAGGGAATGCCGTACCTCCGTTATTAGGATATCATATTGCTAAAAGGCTGGAAGATAACTGGGAATTATACTTTGGAGAGGAAAAGAAAAGTGATAATATCAACGAATAAAGAACCGTCATTAGAAGAATTTGAGAAGCTTTGTAAAAAAGCTTGTCAATTGATGAACGAAAAGGCATACCGGGAGCCGGATTATTATTTGAAAAAAGGTGGGCAAAAATTAGAAAGAGAAGTAAAAGAGGAATTAGAGAATGCTGCGAAAGGAACAAATTTTGAAGGAACCATTCAGATTATAAGCGGGCAGAGATTCCCGGATATTGTGGCTGCAAAATATTATGGTGTTGAAGTCAAATCCACGAAAGAAGATAGATGGACGTTAATTGGAGGGAGCGTTGCAGAAGGGACGAGGGTAGAAGACGTTGAACATATTTTCTTCTTGTTTGGAAAATTACATAAGCCGGTAGAATTTAGAACAAGAAGATATGAAAAATGCCTTTGTGATATTGCGGTAACACATAGTCCTAGATATAAAATAGATATGAATCTTCCAGAAGGAGAGACTATTTTTGATAAGATGGGTATATCATACGATGAGATGCGGAAATTGCAAAATCCTATTCGGCCAGTAGTGGAATACTTTAAGTCTACCCTGAAAGCAGGTGAATCCTTATGGTGGGTTAATGGAGAAGATGCTGCTTCAGCAGCAGTACCCGCTAAGATTAGAATGTGGAAAACCTTGCCAAAAGAGGAGAGAGAAGAATTAGTTGCACAGGGATTTGCATTATTTCCGGAATTATTCAGTGATAGCAGAAATAAATATGAACGTTTTACGCTCTGGTTAGTTGCAAATCATGGTGTTGTATCATCGTCTATGAGGGACCCGTTTTCTGCGGGTGGACAATTTGATTTGGATGTCAATGGTGTCCATTATGAGAAGTTGCCACAGAAGTATATTCAACTTTTTTTCTACAAAGATAAGGTTGAAGATACAATATTGAAAATTGGAGAGGATGTATTATGTGCCACATGGGGAACGGAAAAGACAGGATTTGAACATCGAATGAAAACGTGGATGGAATTAGTCTCAAAATATGCTGAAAAAGAAAAGTTTAATGTATCGGAGTTTTTGAAAGATATGTTTGAATCAGATAATGAATAAGAATTTGATGCGAAAAGAAGTGGTAGTTTGTTTAGAATACTACAAGGAAGAACGGTAGTTATTTTAACAAGGAAACTGCAATCTCTGAGCAATCCAGGCGGTGATGAACATGGACGTATTGAATAAAGAGCAACGCCATAAAGCTATGAGCCATATAAAGAGCAAAGATACAAGGATAGAATTAGCCCTAAGAAAGGAATTATGGTCTAAAGGGTATCGATATAGAAAAAATTACAAAGCATTGCCGGGGACTCCGGATATTGTTCTGACAAAGTACAAGATTGTCATCTTTTGTGATGGAGAACTATTCCATGGTAATAATTGGCAGGTTTTGCGTCCGAAACTTTTAAAAGGGAATAATCCGGAATATTGGGTGAAGAAAATAGAAAGAAACATGAAGCGTGACAGAGAAAATGATAAGAAACTCCTGTTTATGGGATGGACAGTAATTCGATTTTGGGGAAATGATATTTTAAAAAAACCGGAACAGTGCGTAAAAGTAATAGAAGAAGTTATTTTTGATCACTTAATTGATGACTGTATAGAATTATAGATTAAAAAATTCAGCCATTGTGTAATCAGATCAAAAATAGGGCTGAAGCACTATATTAGTGCAACAGCCCCAAGAATAACTAAAATCACAACTGCCCCTCCATCCAGGCATCCATCCTCCCCTCAATAATCTCAAACTGAGCAGGCCCCAGTTCCAGCAAGAAGGTGTGGAATTCCTTTAAATCAAACTTATCCCCCAGTGTATCTTCCGCCTTCTCCCGAAGTTCCATAAACTCCAAATACCCTTGATAGTAGGCCAGATAAAGTGCAGGCTCTTCTACCAGAATTTCATAGATCTCCCGAGTTGTATCCTCGTCAATCCCCAGAAAGTTTTGTGTATCCTCAAATGTCCAACCCTCATAATTGATTCCGATATCAGCCAGACAGTAAAGAGCAAGGGAATAAGTCTTGTTCAATTCATTCAGCCGAACCATACCCTCGTCAATGCCAGCCAACTGATAGGCATACATCTCGGCATAAGTTCCCCAGCCTTCCGCATAACCAGAGAAGCCGAAAAGCTTGCGAATGGCAGAGGGCTGCTGTCCATAAAAATAAGTGGTCTGAAACAGATGTCCCGGGAATCCTTCATGGGCCAGAGTGACGAACTGTTCAATATCATCACTGGAATGGGCACTGTTAATATAAATTACATTATTTTCCAGATAATCAATAGGGGGAAGAATATAGTAAGCAGGATTCATATACTCTTCCATAGAGTCCGGAACATAATTCACCTCAAAAGGCAGTTCATCCGGTATAGGAAAGTCTTTGGCAATTCCCTCCTTTAAAAGATTCAGTACTTCATAGGGATCAGCAAGATCCACTGGGCACTCCATCATTGCATCAAAGGTTTCATCATCAAGAGACATATCCCACACAGAAGCCAGATCCTCCTGCATCTTATTCAAAATCATTTCCTCGATTTCCTCAACCGATTTATCAGAGCCGGTAGAATCCCGTACAAGGAGTTCGTAAAAATCTCTGCCATTTTCAAAATAGTAAAGTCCGGCATCATTAACAGCAGAACCTTTCAGGTTCTCCAACTCTTCCACCAAATAGCCATAGGCAGGAATAACCGTGTCTTTTATCAAGCGTTCATTTTCCGCCCGGTATGCAGCCTTGTCTTCATCTTTTATAAAATTCGCTTCATCAAGGCGGAGATTAAAGCTGTCAATCAGGTAATGGGTCTCCGGATTGGCCATAAACTGTTGGCACTGATCGATGACTTTATCAGCTTCAAAGTCCGGCATGAAAAAGCCTGCTTCCGCTTGTTCCTGCTCAAAAGCCATCAAATCCGCAAAATAATCTGGAAAGAGAAGCAAAGCATCCAGATAATCTTCCACATCCCGCTCCTTATAAAACTTATATTCTGCCAGCAGAGTGGGGAGATATGACTGTATGCCGTTGGTGGGTGACATATAATCATAATATAACCGATAATCCTTCGCTTTCAGATTATCCTCCGCATAAGTATTTAAAATATCATAGGTTAGCTTCTGCTCATCAGTCAGAAGCTCATAATCAAAATTTTTCAGAGCTTCCAGTGTATCCTCAAGTTCTTCCCAGGATTCGTCCTCATATTCTTTGGAAAAACTGCCGAAGGATACTTCGTAATCTTCAATCCCATAATTCTCAGGAAAGGCTACAGACCAGTGAAGATTTAAAATATTTTCTGTCATATCAGAAGCGAAAATCTCATCGGTGAAGGCATCGAAATCTGCCTGTATCTGTTCTGCATTTTTCCTGGGCTTGCAGGCGGACATAGAGAAGATAAATGATGCGGCGAGAAACAGAGCCGTCAGACGCTTGAAAGAGATTCGTGCAATTTTGCTCATAGATTAAAACTCCCTTCTACTAACTAAAAACTATCACATTTTGCTTTAAAATCGGGTTTAAATATCTTCGGATTCCGGCACGCGGGGAAGGGTAAAGATAAATTCCGTTCCAACCCCTTCGGTAGAAATGGCATTGATATGTTCCCCGTGAGAAGCAACTATTTCCTTTACAATGGACAGCCCCAGTCCGGTTCCTCTCTTATCCCTGCCCCTAGAGGCATCTGTCTTGTAAAAGCGTTCCCAGATCTTTTTCATACTGTCCTTAGGAATGCCGATGCCCTCATCCTTTACAGAAATAAAGACCTTTTCGTGGCGCAGAGTGGTTTCGATTGTAATTACTGAGTCATTGGGACTGAACTTAATAGCATTGTCAAGCAGATTGTACATAACCTGCTGAATCTTGCCCATATCTGCCGACACATACTGCTGCTTGGCATCAAAAAGGAGTTCAATAGTAATGCGGCGGTCACGGCATTGCCCTTCAAAGGAAGATACTGTATTTTTGATAACACCGTTAATATCGAAACTGGTAATATCGAGCCTGTTTCGCTTGGTATCAAAGGAATTTAAGGCCAACAGTCCGGTCGTCAGCTTGTTCAGCCGTTCCGTTTCCATAAGGACAATATTCAGATATTTTTCCTGCATTTCCGGCGGAATGGTGCCATCCAGCATGGCTTCCACATACCCCTTAATGGAAGTGAGTGGAGAGCGGAAGTCATGGGAAATATTTGCTACAAATTTTTTCTGATATTCATCCATTTCCCCTAATTCATGAGACATGTAATTCAGCGTATCCGCCAGCTGACCGATTTCGTCCTCTTCATAGATTTCAAGAGCGTACTTGAAATTTCCCTGGGCATACTGCCGGGCGGCTTCCGTGATTTTCATAAGAGGCCGATATACCGTAAAGGTGAAAACAGCCAGCACCAGAAGCGAGAGAAGAAAAACCAGAAGGACTGTCAGATAGGTGATATTTAAAAGCTGATCCCGTTCCCCCTCGATGGAGGACAGGGGAGTATGTATCAGTACATACCCCCGGGTTCGGAAATTGTAGGTAATGGGAGCTGCTACAGAAAGAACTTCCTCATCAAAGGTATCATAGAAATTTCCCACAATGTAGTAGCGGTTTCCCATGTCTGTAGGGTCAAAGGCACTTATAACAGGAGATGGATTTTCCGTAAAAGAAACATCTGAATCTACCAGAATCGTGCCGTCGGAATTCAAAAGCCAGATAGAAGCCCCAAGATAGATATCCAGAGCCTGGAACTGGGAGTGAATGGATCGCAGGGAATCTGCGTCCTGGCTTTGAGAGTAGTAGCTCCGCACAAAATTGGTGGAAATGTAGTTGGCCTCTTTGTACAAGTTCTCTGCCCTCTGGGCGGTCAGGTGATTCAGGGTCATCTGAGAGCTGAAAGTAGCAATGACAAAGAAGCTTAAGAAGCCAAATACAACATAGGTCAATATGAATTTTAAATAGAGGGAGTGTTTCATAAAATATTTATCCCCTGACTTCAAATTTGTAGCCGATGCCCCATACTGTTGAAAGGCTCCAGTTCGGATGATCCTTAATCTTTTCTCGGAGACGTTTAATATGTACATCTACAGTACGGGTATCTCCAATATATTCATAACCCCAGATGTGATCCAGAAGCTGCTCTCTGGTAAATACCTGATTGGGCGAGGAAGCAAGGAAGTAAAGCAATTCCAGCTCCTTTGGAGGCATATCCACAGGCGAACCCTGATAAAGCACAGAGTAATTGGTTTGATTGATGACCAGATCCGGATATTCCGCTACTTTGGCCGAGGACTTGGGCGGCTCCTGCTTGGTTGGCTGATAACGGCGCAGCACCGCCTTTACTCTGGCCACCAGTTCTTTGGAGTCAAAGGGTTTGATAATATAGTCATCGGCTCCCAGCTCCAGTCCCAGTACCTTGTCAAAGACCTCTCCCTTAGCAGAAAGCATAATAATGGGAGTTGCTGATTTTGCCCGGATCTCCCGGCAGACCTGATAGCCGTCAATGCCGGGAAGCATCAGATCCAGAAGGATCAGATTTGGCTGAAAGGTATCAAATACGGCCAGGGCTTCCTCTCCGTCATGAACCATCATAGTTTCGAAGCATTCCTTTGTCAGATACAGGGAAATCAGCTCCGCAATATTCGTATCATCATCTACAATGAGAATTTTCAATTTTGCTACCATAATAAATTGCTCTCCTTACTTAAATTCCGCAATGGTGACGCCGGCGTCCCCTTCCCCGAATTCTCCTAAACGGAATGATTTTACATATTTGCAGCGTTTCAAATGGCTATGAACTGCTTTTCTCAGGGCACCTGTTCCCTTGCCGTGAACAATACGCACAGAAGGCAGGTGTGCCAGGGAAGCATCATCCAGATACTTGTCTAAATGAGCCAGAGCCTCGTCTACCGTCATGCCGATTAGGTTAATCTCTGTACTGACGCTGGCAGATTTGCTCATCTTAATCTTGCCTGTGCCGCTTTTGCTGAAATTTTTTCCGGTAATGACTGGTTCATCTATAAGCTCCAGATCGGAAATATTGACCTGAGAACGCAGAATACCCATCTGCACGAAAAGATTTCCCCTTGCATCCGGCAGAGAAGAAACAGATCCCTCCAAATTCAGGCTTAAAACGCGGACAGAATCCCCCAGATGCAAAGCGGATGGCTTCAACGGCTTCTTGGGAGCCTGCTCCTTTTTGAGAGAAAGCTTTTCTTCGGTTTTCTGAATGCGCTCACGAAGCCTTGAGCGTTCCGCTTCCATTTCACTCACAGAAATATTAGACTTGCCGAACTTGTGGAAATCCTTCATGGTTTGATCTGCATAGGCCTTAGCTTCTTGGAGAATTTTCCGAGCCTGTTCGTTGGCTTCCCGTAAGATGCGCGCTCTCTGATCTTCTAGCTTTTCCTGCTTCTTTTCCAGAGCGGTCCGCAGACGGGCAATCTCTTCCTTATGAAGACGGATTTCTTCCTGTTCCTGAATACTGGTTCTGCGGCTTGCCTCCAGATCCGCCAGCAGATCCTCAAAGCTTTCGCTTTGTTCACTCAAATGAGTTCTGGCCTCATCAATCAAAAAGGATGGGAGTCCCAGCTTGGAGGAAATAGCAAAAGCGTTGCTTTTGCCGGGAATCCCGATTAACAGCCGATAGGTGGGGCTTAGGGTATCTACATTAAATTCACAGGAGGCATTCTCCACCCCAGGGGTAGAAAGAGCAAACACCTTCAGCTCACTGTAATGGGTAGTGGCCATAGTCCGGATCCCCATTTTGTGCAGGTGAGAGAGAATGGAAATGGCAAGAGCCGCCCCTTCGGTAGGATCGGTTCCGGCACAGAGCTCGTCAAAGAGCACCAGTGAGTTCAGGGAGGCATCCTTCAGAATCCGGATAATATTGGTCATATGGGAGGAGAAGGTACTTAAGGACTGCTCAATGCTCTGCTCATCACCAATATCTGCATACACATCCTCAAATAAAGCTAGCTCTGAATGAGGAGCAGCAGGAATCTGGAGCCCAGCCTGCCCCATAAGGGTTAAAAGACCTACTGTTTTTAGGGATACGGTTTTACCTCCGGTGTTGGGACCGGTTACAATGAGAAGATCGAAGTCTTTTCCAAGCCGGATGGTTACAGGAACTACCTGCTTGGCATCCAAAAGGGGATGACGACCTTCTTTGATGTGGATTCGTCCCTTAGTATTGAAGCTTGGCCGGGAAGCCTTCATTCCTTTGGCAAGGGCAGCCTTGGCAAAGATAAAATCCAGTTCGGTTAAAAGTTCATAATTTTGTAGAATGGCTTCCGTAGAGGAAGCCGCTTCCTCGCTTAAGTGCTCCAGCACATGTTCAATCTCTTCCTGTTCCTTTAAATACAGCTCCTTCAGATCGTTGTTCAGTTTTACAACGGCCATAGGCTCTACAAAAAGGGTAGAGCCAGTAGAAGATTGATCGTGTATCATGCCAGGAACCTGACTGCGGTATTCGGCTCGCACAGGAACACAGTAGCGGCCGTTTCGCTGAGTGATTACAGCATCCTGTAAATAACTGCGTGAAGAACCATTGATCATTCCCGACAGGGTAGAATGGATTCGTCCATTGGCGGTCTGAATGCCCTTGCGGACTTGGCGCAGACCTGGGCTGGCATCATCGCTGATCTCATCTTCGGACAGAATGCAGCG
Source organism: Candidatus Merdisoma sp. JLR.KK006 (assembly GCF_036941035.1). Lineage (NCBI taxonomy): Bacteria > Bacillati > Bacillota > Clostridia > Lachnospirales > Lachnospiraceae > Candidatus Merdisoma > Candidatus Merdisoma sp. JLR.KK006. The sequence continues at coordinate 91,774 of NZ_JAYMNS010000007.1, forward strand.
CCGGATTTCTGTGGATAAGGGGCTGCATGGTTCAAGAGCCGAAAAAAGCGGATCCAGACTGTCTTCAAGTTCTTCCTCCGTCTCGGCACTGCGGGCATACCGCTTAACCCGTCCGGCAGTCTCAAGAAGGCTGCATACCTTAAGAAGCTCCATGATATTTAAGGAGCCGCCAATCTCCAGCCGTTTTAACGAAGCTCGTACGTCCTGCGTGCCGGAAAAGGAGACGCTTCCCTTTCTATATAAGCGTCTCAATGCATCATCTGTTTCCATCTGGGCATTCTGAATCTCATCCAGACGGTGTCCGGGCACGAGAGACAGGCATCGCTCCCGTCCGCCGGGACTTCCGGCAAGGAGGGATAATTGTTCTATGATTTTGTCGTATTCTAATGTTTTTAATGCTTTCTCGTTCATGTATTCTATTTTACCCTACTTTTGTCGGAAAAGAAAGGGGTTTTTCGCCTTCGGAAAATCTGGACAGAAAAGGCAAAATGTATTAAAATAAAAGATAGTTTACGGCAGTCAGCAGATTCGACAGTTATGGAGGAATCTTATGGCAGAAGAAAAGAATCGGGATGAAGAGGAATTTTCCTTTGTGAAGGAGAAGATTAAGCGTCAGCATTTTTATCAGAATAAGACCTTTCGCAAGATAGTATTTCAGCTTGTTCTGGCGATTGTGTGCGGGGCTGTTGCCTGCTTTGTCTTTGTGATATCTCTCCCGTGGATGGAAGACCATTTTCATGAGGAAGAGCGTCAGGAGATCAGCTTTCCCCGTGAGGAAGAAGAGGATGAGCCTGCAGATATACCGCAGGAGCCAGTACAGACGCCGCAGGAGACTATTGTCATTACAGAATCTGTGGAACTGGAGCTGGATGATTATCAAAAGCTATATGCAAAGTTGAAGAATGTGGCAGATGAGTGTGCCAAGAGCCTGGTTACAGTAACAGCGGCCAGCAACGATACAGATTGGTTTAATGAGACTTATGAGAGCCAGGAACGAACCAGCGGACTTTTGGTGGGGAATAATGGAGTGGAGCTGTTGGTTCTTACAATTTATTCTCGGGTACAGTCTGCCGATCAACTGCAGGTGACACTGGTAAATTACTCAACCATGGATGCAGTGCTGAAGAATTACGACACAGTGACAGATCTGGCTGTTCTCAGCGTTAATCTTGCAGATTTGCCGGAGGGAGCCATGGATCAGATTCAGATGGCGAACCTGGGCAGTTCCAGAAGTATGAGGGCGGGTGATCCGGTGATCGCAGTGGGAAGGCCGGCGGGCGTGTCCGGATCGGTTTTGTATGGCAATCTGGTTTCTTCCGGGTATACAGTCAGTGTTATTGATGGGGAATATGATTTGCTTCTTACGAATATGCAGAGAGCTTCTGAGAGCAGCGGCGTGCTGGTGAATCTGGAGGGACAGATTGTAGGGCTGCTTGAGCAGAGTTATCGGGATCCAGGCAGTCGGGATACTCTGACTGCTTACGGAATCTCTGGTGTTAAGGATGTGATTGAGCATCTTTCCAACAGTCAGGATCTGGTATATATCGGAATTATGGGAGCGGATGTGACACAGGAGACAGCTCAGGTCCAGTCCATTCCCAAGGGCGTCTATATAACAAGTGTGGAGATGAATTCTCCTGCCATGGATGCAGGGATTCAGCAGGGCGATGTGATTATAGAGATCAATGGGCAGACGATCAACAGTATTTCGGAGATTCAGGAGATGTTGCTGAAGTTCTCAAGAGAGCAGATGATTCAGGTTCTTGTCATGCGTCTAGGAAAAGAAGGCTATAAAGAGATCTCTTGCAGTGTTGTGCTGGAGCGTTTATAAAAGGAGCTATATGAGGAGGGCATTATGAAATATGTTGAAAGCTTTCGGGAGGGGGATCGGATTTCCGGTGTGTACCTCTGTAAATATAAACAGTCTGCTGTGACAAAGAACGGCAAAACTTATGAAAATCTGATTATGCAGGACAAAACAGGCACCATAGATTCCAAGATTTGGGATCCCAATTCTCAGGGAATTGAGGATTTTGATGCTTTGGATTATGTGGATATTATGGCAGAGGTTACCAGTTTTCAGGGAACACTGCAGCTCAATATTAAGCGTGCCAGAAGAGCCAGAGAAAGTGAATATCAGGCTGCGGACTATCTTCCGGTCAGTGACAGGGATATTGAAGTGATGTATCGTGAGCTGCTGGAGTTTGCAGAACAGGTACAGGAGCCCCATCTGCGGATGCTGCTGCAAGAGTTTTTTGTGAAGGATAGGGAATTTATCAAAGCATTTAAGTTCCATTCAGCAGCAAAAAGTGTCCATCACAGCTTTGTGGGCGGACTTTTGGAGCATACCTTAAGTGTGTGCAAGCTTTGCCGATATTATGTAGAAGCATATCCTATTTTGAATCGGGATCTGCTTTATGCGGCAGCTATGTGTCATGATATCGGCAAAGTCTATGAGCTGTCAGATTTTCCGGAAAATGATTATACGGATGAGGGGCAGCTTTTGGGGCATATTGCTATGGGAAGCGAGATGGTGGGGGAACGGGCACACCAGATTCCCGGATTTCCAAAAAAACTGGAGCATGAGCTGAAGCATTGCATTTTGGCTCATCATGGGGAACTGGAATATGGATCTCCCAAAAAGCCGGCTTTGATAGAAGCGGTTGCTTTGAATATGGCAGATAATACAGATGCCAAGATGGAGACTTTGAAGGAGATCTTTAAATCAGCAGGCAATAGTCAGGAGTGGCTTGGCTATAATCGACTGTTTGAATCCAATATTCGCAGAAGCTCCCAGTATATTGGATTGCAGCCGAATAATCTCCAGTAAGTTTTGGGAGGGAAATCCTCATGGATTGGAGCATGGCATGAAAAAGAATGATTTACTTACTCTTAAGATAACGGGAATGGGAAACGAGGGGGAAGGCATCGGAAAGGTGGATGGCTTTCCTTTGTTCATTAAGGATGCCTTGCCGGGAGACGTGATACAGGCCAAGGTGCTTAAGGTGAAAAAGACCTACGGATATGCCCGGCTTATGGAGATTCTAACCCCGTCCCCGGAACGGATTGAGCCGTTGTGCCCTTTGCACCGCTCCTGCGGTGGTTGCCAGATACAGGCTCTCTCTTATGAGAAGCAATTGAAATTTAAATGGGAAAAGGTGCAGGGCCAATTGATCCGAATCGGCGGTTTTGCGGATCCGCCCCTGTTTCCGGTATTGGGGATGGATGAGCCATTTCATTACCGAAACAAGGCTCAGTTTCCCTTTGGGCGGGATCGGGATGGAAGGACTGTAACCGGCTTTTATGCCAGCAGAACTCACAGCATCATTTCCAATACGGACTGCATATTAGGGGTGCCGGAGAATCAGAAGATTTTGAAGATAATTTTGGATTTTATGGAGAAAGAGAAGATCGCACCTTATGATGAGATGTCAGGAGAGGGGCTGCTGCGGCATGTGCTGATTCGAAAGGGATTTGCTACAGGGGAATTGATGGTTTGTCTGATTATCAATGGCTACGAGATCCCGGCAGTGGAACGGCTAGCAGATTATCTTTTTGAGATTACGGGTATGACCAGTCTGACTTTGAATGTGAATCGGAAGAATACCAATGTGATTATGGGTGAGGATATTATTCTGGTACGAGGGCAGACTTTCATTACTGATCAGATTGGTTCTGTACAATATCAAATTTCGCCCTTATCCTTCTATCAGGTCAATCCAGTGCAGACGAAAAAGCTGTACGAGACAGCTTTGGATTATGCAGGTCTAACAGGAAGGGAGATTGTTTGGGATTTGTATTGCGGCATTGGAACTATTTCCCTTTTTTTAGCTCAGAGGGCTGGGAAGGTCTACGGGGTGGAGGTGGTTCCCCAGGCCGTGGATGATGCCAGAAAGAATGCACGGCTTAATGGCTTATCTAATGTGGAATTCTATTTGGGAAAGGCAGAGGAGGTTCTGCCAAAGCAGTATGGGAGGAACGGAATTCGGGCAGATGTGATTGTGGTGGATCCTCCAAGGAAGGGATGTGACAAGGCGTGCCTTGATACCATGATTTCTATGAAGCCGGAACGCATTGTCTATGTGAGCTGTGATTCGGCCACGCTGGCTCGGGATTTGAAGATTCTGTGTGAGGGCGGCTATGAACTAAAAGCAGTGCAGCCTGTAGATATGTTTCCTCAAACAGCCGGGGTTGAGAATGTAACGCTTCTAAATAGGAAGTAAGAGAGAAGAAAGGTAAAGGAGAGCGCCATGAATCGAGAGGAATTTCAGAAAAGGCTCGCAGAGCTTGGTGAGTTGGCCGGGAAAAATGGGAATCGTTTAACTGGAGATCAAGTGCGGGGATTTTTTGCTGCAATGGAACTGTCGGAGGAGCAATATGAGCTGATTTTTGCTTATCTGGCCTCTCGTCAGGTCATTGTGGAGGGCTATGTACCTGTGAAAACGGAAGAAGATAAGAAGCAGCAGGAAAAGCTGCCTCTGACAGAGGAAGAAGAGAGTTTTCTGAAAAGCTATCAGGCAGACCTTGAACAACTGAAACTTCTAGAAGAAGCCGAACTATTGGAGCTGTGCCGTCAAGTGGAAGAAACAGGTGATGAGCTTGCCAAAGCAAAACTGACAGAGCAGTTTTTGCCGGAGGTTCTGCGGTTGGCACATAACTTTCGGGGGAGGGAGGTACAGCTTGGGGATCTGGTTCAGGAAGGGAATGTCGGGCTGATGTTAGCTCTGGAAACTCTGGGAATGCGGCCTTCAAAAAGTCCTCCATTAGAGTATCTTCGAGACGAGATTTGTCAAGCGATTTCTCAGGCTGTGGAGGATGACCGAGCGGAAAAGGAAGCTGGCGGCCTTTTGGCAAATCGACTAAATGATTTGAGAGATGAGATTAAGAAATTAACAGATGAATTGGAACGAAAGGTTTCCATAGAGGAGCTTGCCGTGTATATGGATATGCCGGCAGAGGAAATTGAGAACTTGCTCAAGCTGGCAGGGGAAGCGCCGGAAGGCGGAGAAGAAAAAGAAGAATAAGATGCTTTGAGAAAGGGGTAAGAATACGAATGAAACGATTCGTAGGTATTATTGTAATCATTACATTGCTGCTTTCCGGGTGTTCCGGAAAAAAGGATGAGGGTATGAAGGAAGTAGAGTATACCACAGAGAGTGGAGAGACAGGCTGGATCTACCTGCCGGAATCCATGGAAGACACACCAGAGCAGGAACGGCCAATGGTACTGCTGCTTTGTGCGCCGGGCAAAAGCGCAAAAGACAAGCTTAAGGCGGCGGGGTGGTGGGAACAGGCCCAGGAAGCAGATTTTCTCGTGCTTATGCCAAAGTATAGAACTACAGAATCCTACAGTCAGACTGACAGACTGATGGAGTCGGTAAATTATGCCATAGGGAATTATCCAATAGATACCACTCGCATTTATGCTACAGGTTTTTCTAATGGAGGGGGAGCGGTTACTGCCTTGGTAAATGACTATCCCCAGGTCTTTGCGGCAATAAGCTGTATGAGCTGGATGATGCCGATTAAACATCTGAGTTCTCCTTATGAGATGCCATTTCAAATTATACAGGGCAGTGAGGATCTGACCTTGGAGATGGATTCTGGAGCCAAACGTGTCATAGATGATGAGGTATGGGGAATCGAGTCCCTGATGCGGTATAATCATCTTTTGGAGCATGGAGAAGCCAAGGATTTTGATAAGACGGAGTACTGGGGTTATGAGCCGGATGAGGTGGAAACGAGTACCATTGATGGGAAGACCTGGACTTTTAGCAATCATTATAAAGATGGCTATACGGTACCTTTTGGCCAGATGGTATTGATAGAGGGGGGCAAACATGAATTAAATAAGGATGAAGCCTTTGTTGCCTGGGAGTTCATGCGGCATTATACAAGGGGAGAGGATGGAGCTGTTATTGAAGCAGAATAATCCAGAATAAAAAAGGGCATCCCTTTTGTCATGTATGACATAAGGGATGTCCTTCTTTTTTGAAGCTTAGCCTACAACGATTACATTGGTTGCCTGGGGGCCACGATTGCCTTCCGTAATATCAAAAGTTACGGACTGTCCCTCTTCCAGTGTCTTGAATCCTTCGGCCACAATGCCGGAGAAGTGTACGAATACGTCCTCGCCAGTCTCGGAGTTGGTAATGAAACCATATCCTTTTGTGCCGTTGAACCATTTTACTGTACCTTTGTTCATTAAAAGATACCTCCTAATTTAAGTACTATTCCGCATATCTTCTCCGAGATAAAAAAACATGTCCCGTAAGCATCATGCATAGAATGATGACCTACAAAACATGTGAATCAAATTCATCAAAAATATACTTCAATGCACCACTTATACTAGCCTATCTTGAAGAAAATGTCAAGCAAAAATAATGGAATTTTGTGGGAATTTGTTATAAGTTTGATTTTATCCCAAAAAACTCCATCAAAAAGAGAAGTGCCGTTTTGCTACCCTTTTTTGCTGTTTTGTCTTACTGTAAAATGCATAAAAAAGATATAAAATAACAGTAAATTATAAATAAAATGACGATAGATGATAAATGCAGAATAAAAATATACGTCAAAAAGTACAAAGAAAAAGAAAAGAGTATACATATCGGGTACTGCAGGTACCCGGTTAAGTATATCTTATTGAACGTCAGTAGTTCAATAAGGAAAAAGAAAATGGAGGGAAGAAGCATGAAAAGAAAAATAGCAATTGTAATGGCAATGGTTGTAGCAATGACTTCTCTTGCTGCCTGTGGCAGTAAGGAAGCACCGGCAGCAGAACCGGCCGAGAGCAGTGAGGCGGAGACTCCGGAAGAAACAGACGGGTCGGAAGAAGCAACGGGTGAGCTTGCTGATACGGGAGAACTGACCCTGTATTATTCCAACTCTACCGAGTGGGCGGATCCCATTATTCAGGAATTTGAGGATCAGACAGGCATCAAAGTAAGCCTGGTACAGGATGGAACCTCTTCTCTGTTTGCACGTATTAAAGCAGAGGCGGGCAATCCCCAGGCAGACGTTGTATGGGGAGGCGTAATTGATACCTATCGGGCAAATCAGGATTTACTGCAGCCCTATACCAGCTCAGAGGAAGCGAGCTTAAAGCCGGAAGCACTGGATCCCAACGGATATTATACCGGCTTTGACATGGGTCCCATGGTTATGGTTTACAATACAGAATTAATTCCGGAAAATGAAGCTCCCACAAGCTGGGGAGATCTTCTGGATGAAAAGTATAAAGGAAAGATCGCATGTGCGGATCCTACCTCATCCTCTTCTGCATTCGCCTGTATCATGTCCATCATTCTGGCTTACGGTACGGATGGAGAGGGCTATGAGTTTGTAGAGAAGCTGGTTGAGAATATGGATGGCAAGGTTATCAGTTCTTCTTCAGGCGTGTACAAGGGAGTTGCTGACGGCGAATATCTGATCGGACTGACCTATGAGGAAGCAGCCCTTAGATATATGGAGTCCGGTGCAAGCATCGCAATTGTATACCCCAGCGAGGGTACATCTTCCAGTCCCTCCGGCTGCGGAATCGTTAAGGACTGCAAGAACCCCAAAAGTGCACAGATGTTTATTGACTATCTGAGCAGCAAGGAAGTACAGTCTCAGCTTGGTGCCCTGAACCGTCGTTCCGTTCGTACGGACGTTGCGGATCCGGATGCCATGGAAGCATGGGAGAACATTGCCTTTGTAGAGATGGATATTGACTGGACATCTTCACATACGGAAGAGTTCAATGATACATGGAATGATTATATTACAAGGTAAAAAGTTTTTTGGTGGAAGGGGTGGCGCCTGTCGCTGCCCCTTGCTTGATCAAATGGAACTTTAAACAGTACTATTCTTCTAAAATAAAGATGTACTGGAAGAACATTACGGAACTTCAAATAGTCCGGCTAAGAAATGTCAAGTGCTTATTAGAAATATTTTCTGCCGGACGGTAAAGTCGCAAAGGCACACGAGAGGAACTTTCATGAGTGACCTTTCGAATGAAAGTTCCTCTCATTACAGGTGTGCCGAAGTGACTTTACCCTTTAGTGCCATCACGCAGTGATTTTAGATAGGAGGAAGAATGAGTAGTCAGAGAGTTAAAATTGTAGATGCTACAAAAGTGTATGGAAGCTTTAAGGCATGTGACCACATCAATTTGGATATCAAGGAGGGAGAATTTTTCACCCTCCTTGGACCGTCCGGCTGCGGAAAAACCACATTGCTTCGAATGATTGCCGGCTTTAATCCCATTGATGAGGGAACCATTTATTTTAATGAAAAAGCTATCAATCACATCCCTGCGGATAAGCGGAATATCGGAATGGTGTTCCAGAATTATGCGATTTTTCCGCATATGACAGTAAAGGATAATGTGGCTTATGGCTTGAAAGCAAGGAAAATCAAAGGGCAGGAGCTGGAAGATCGCACCATGGAGGCTATGAAGATGATGCAGATCGACAATCTGAAAGACCGGATGCCCAGCCAGCTTTCCGGAGGTCAGCAGCAGAGAGTTGCTCTGGCCCGGGCCATAGTAATTCATCCGGATGTGCTTCTTATGGATGAACCTCTGTGCAATCTGGATGCAAAGCTGCGTGTTACCATGCGTACGGGAATTAAAAAGATTCAAAAGCAATTGAATATTACCACCATTTACGTAACCCATGATCAGGAGGAAGCTCTGTCTATCTCGGATCGGATTGCGGTTATCCATGACGGGACCGTAGAGCAGGTAGGAGAGCCCAAAGAGATTTATACAAAGCCGGCCAATATGTTCGTGGCGAACTTCATCGGAACCTCCAGCTTCCTGGACGGAACGGCAAAGGATGGTGTAGTGACCATACTTGGAAAGAAAAAACTGGAGCTTCCTATGAAAAAGGACTTTGAGGGGAATGTTAAGGTTTCCATACGTCCGGAATATGTGCTTTTGGATGAGCCAAAAGAGGGAGAGCTTCTGGGGACTATTACTCTTGCCACCTTCCTGGGAGATTTTATGAACTATGAGATTCAGTTGGAAAATGATCAAATCATTGAAATCAATGAGTATACGGACCGCATGGATACGGTTCGAAAAGCCGGCGATCAGGTCAGCCTGAATCTGATGGAAAACAGAATCAGCATCTTTGATGCACAGACAGAAAAATCACTGATGATTTAGGAGAAAGGAGTCTCAGATGGAAAAAGAAAATAAGAAAAAACTGTATGAACGTTTTCATATGGATAAATTCAACTTTTGGACCATTGTCAGCCTTTTGATCCTGATCGTATGTCTGCTCTTTATTGTATACCCGTTTTTAAACCTGATTATCCAGAGCTTCCATAATGCTGAGACGAACGCTTTTACCATGGAAAACTACTTAAAGTTCTTCCAAAAGCGTTATTATAAAGAAGCATTGAGAAACAGCCTGGTGATCAGTACGGTAGTTACGATTTTGGCAACCTGTCTGGGGGTACCTCTGGCTTATATCGGAACCCGGTTTAACCTCTATTTAAAACGAGTAATTTATGTGATGGTAGTGCTGTCCATGCTTTCTCCGCCCTTTATCGGTGCTTATGCATGGATTACCCTCCTTGGACGTGCAGGCTTTATTACCAAGCTGCTGGCTTCCGTAGGGATTCAGTTGGGTGAGCTCTATGGATTTAAGGGGATTGTGCTGGTATTTACCTTAAAGCTGTATCCCATGGTATATCTCTACGTATCCGGAGCTTTAGGCAGCATTGATGCATCTCTGGAGGAAGCCAGTGAGAACCTGGGCGTATCCGGCATTCAGAGAATCCTGAAAATAACCTTTCCGGTGATTACCCCAACCATACTTTCCGCTGCCCTGATGGTTTTCATGACGGCTTTGGCAGACTTCGGTACGCCCCGGCTGATTGGCGAGGGCTACAACACGCTTCCTGTTATAATTTATAAGGAATTTTTAAATGAGGTGGGAACGGATACCAGCTTTGCAAGTGCTCTGAGCGTAATTATCATTGTCATTGCTCTGGCGGTGCTCTTTGTACAGAAACGCTTTGTGGACAGCAAGAGCTATAATATGACCAGCCTGCGGCCGCCTAAGGTAGTGGAGCTTCCCAGGGCAAAGAAGATTTTGGCAACGGCAGTAGTGTTTTTTGTATCTTTCCTGTCTGTTCTTCCGCAGATTACGGTAACCATCCAGTCATTCCTTAAGACAAACGGGCCGATTTTTGTATCCGGCTTCAGCCTGGACAGCTACCGAAACGTGGTAAATAAGCTGGGACAGAGTATTACAAATACGTTCCTCTATGGCTTTATTGCTCTGGCAATCATTGTTTTCCTGGGGCTTCTGGGTTCCTATCTGATTGTTCGGAGAAAGGGCTTTACGGCAAATCTTATCGACCTGCTTTTGATGTTCCCTTATGTGATTCCGGGAGCAGTTCTCGGTATCTGCCTTACGGTATCCTTTAATCAGGGGCCGGTAGTTCTGACGGGAAGCATGTGGATTATTATTCTGTCCTTTGTAATTCGGAAGCTGCCGTACACCATGCGTTCCAGCGTGGGCATTCTGTATCAGATTGACAAATCCGTAGAGGAAGCGTCTATCAGTTTAAGCGTGCCGCCTATGAAGACTTTCTTTAAGACAACGGTTCCGCTGATGATTCCGGGAGTTATCTCCGGAGCAGTATTGAGCCTTATCAGCGTAATAAACACTTTAAGCGCAACCTTGATTTTATATACCGGAAAGACGGTAACCATCCCGGTCGCTATCTTTAACTGTGTAAATAATGACGCTTATGGTCAGGCGGCGGCATTGTCCACGATTCTGACCTTGGCAACCATTGTCTGCCTGCTGGTATTCCATAAGATTTCCGGCGGAAAGAGTGTTGTTTAGATGAGAAAGCGTTGAAATGGTATTTCAGGAATAATATAATGGAAATCAATCCATGAAAACGGGGCCTGAGATATGCATAAGAAGATTAAAGAAAGCTATTTTTACCGGATATTTGCGTCTATGTTTGCGGTTTGCCTGGTATTTGTCCTGCTGATGGGGACTGTTACAGGAGGGGTTTTTTACGGCCTGTACCAGAACAATCTAAAGGAGGCATGCCAGGTAACCGCAGAACGCATCCGGGTAACTGTGGAGAGTACGCTTCAAAATTATCGGGAGACGATTCAGGAATTGGATTCCGACGATGGGGTGGGCTCTTTTATGAGAGAAGAGACTCAGGATGTAAATGCCCTTATACAGGAGCTTTATATGCTGCGAAACAGCTATGCTCAGAGAATCGCAATCAGTGCAATCCGATTGTCGGATCAAAAGTGTATTTCCACTTCCAAGGATGGGATTACAAATCTGAATAAGGAATTTCCCAACTGGGGCATCTTCCGAAAGGCAAGCCTTTCCAAGGAGGTGGCCCTCTATGCCATGGCAAAGGATGCTCTTCTGAGCTCGGAGGATCGTCTCTGTATGGCGAAAGCCTGCCGAAATGAGGATGGAGAGATCCTGGGGTATCTGTTGGTGGAGATTCCCAGAAGCACATTGGATGCCATTGTGATTGAATGCGCGGATCAGTACAATACCAACACCCTGATTGTAAATAAAAGTGCTTCTGTTATCTACCATTCAGGAGGAACGGCTTTTGAGGGGCTTGGAAAGGCTGAGGATTACGGATTTTGCAGGGAGACCCAGGAGACAGAGGGGATCACGGAGAATAATTATGCTTTTAGCCGCAGCGAGCAGACGGGGCTTACCATGATGCAGGAGATACCCTCGGGAACCCTTTCCGTGATAATGAAGCCTTTGCTGTGGGCTATGGCAGTTGGAGTGCTGGTTAGTATTCTGCTGGCTCTTATTTTCTCTCGGAGATTGGCCAAGTCTGTCAGCGATCCCATTGAGGAAATGATTGAAATCATGGGAAAGGTGGAAGAGGGCGATCTGTCCGTGCGGCTGAATTTTGAACGGGCGGATGAGATTGGACAGCTCGGGAAAGCATTTGATTCCATGACAGAGCGTGTGGAAGAGCTGATGGAGCGAATTGAGGAAGAGAAGCACAGTCTTTGGATTGCGGAGACACGCTCCTTAAGTCTTCAGATGAATCCTCATTTCCTATATAATACCCTGGATTTGATTAAATGGAATGCAAAGCTTGGAAAAAATGAAGAGATTGTGAATATTACGGTACATTTGGGAAGAGTGCTCCGAAGAATTATGAATACGAAAAGTGATTTGGTGGAGATCTCTTATGAGATGGAGATCATTCATTCCTTTGTGGAGATTCAGAAGAAGCATTATGGAGAGCGGCTTTCTTTGGAGGTGGAGATCGAAGATGAGCTTATGGGGCTTTATATTCCTAAGTTAGTACTGCAGCCCATTGTGGAAAATGCCATTGTACATGGGTTTGCCGGGGCAACAGAGACCTGTAGGATTCGGATTGCGGGAAAGCGCAGGCAAAAAGAGGGAGATCCGGCCTGTGGAAGCGGTTTTGTGGTATTCCGGATTGAGGATGACGGAATCGGTATGAGTGAACAGGAGCTGGAGCATGTATTGGAATTTAAGCAGGAAGGAATGCATCATATCGGCCTTAATAACGTACAGCGCCGGGCAAGGCTTTTTGGGGATGAAAGCTGCGGTATAAGGGTAGAGAGCCATCCCGGCAGGGGGACTGCGGTAACTCTGGTTTTAAGAGCAGTGGAAAAGCTTTCGGGCAGTTCTGAAAATGCTTTATACCGGGAAGTGTGAGAACAAGGGAGCACGCAGACAGCCTCTAATAAGGAGGGAGAGTAGATGATACGGGTGCTATTAATAGAGGATGAGGAACTGATTCGTGAGGGACTGCGCCTGACAACACCCTGGCAGGAGTGGGGGATGGAGGTTGTAGGCGAGGCAGCGGACGGTGAGACAGGAATGAATAAAATCCTGGAGCTTAAACCGGATGTTGTGATTACGGATGTAAAGATGCCTAAAATGAGCGGCTTAGAGATGATAGAACAGCTGCGGGGGCAGGCGGCCTGTGAGTACATTATATTGTCGGGCTATGATGAGTTTGCCCTTGTGAAGCAGGCTATCCATCTGGAGGTTCAGGAATACCTGTTGAAACCGGTGGATGATGAGGAACTGCGTGCGGTTATGGAACAGGCCGCCCGGAAAGTACATCGAAAGCGTGTGATGAAGCAAAGGCTGGCCCAGTATCAGGAGGAAGAGAAAGGGTACTCCATGGATGCCCGGAATATTCAGGATAAATATCTTGACAGGGCAAAGGAAATTCTAAGGGAGAGGTATCAGGAGAATCTTACTTTGAAAAGTGTGGCGGATGTCCTGTTTATCAGTGACAGTTATCTTGGTAAGCTCTTTAAAAACCGGACAGGTTATACTTTTTTGGAGATGCTGACCTTTTACCGGATTCGGGCGGCTGTGGAATATCTTCAGAATACGGACAAAAAGGTGTATGAAATTGCCTATGCCATAGGATATAATGATTCCAAGTATTTCAGCCGGGTATTTCAAAGAGTGACCGGAATGAAGCCTATGGAATTGAAAAACGGGCATCCCTTGCCGGAGGATCATATTTTGCGGCATTTGTAGTGACTTTACGCTTGCAGCAACTTAAATCAGTAATATCCTGCTGGTGCACAAATCGATTTACAGACGCAGCTCCAAGCGGCTGGAAATTGATTTAAACAGAGGTGTACCGGCAGGATATTACGGAACTATAATAGGAGGACTTTTATGGAGACGGAAGTGTTGTTGGAACAGATGTGCCAGGCAGTTCGGGAGGCGGGGGATCTTATACGTTCCTGCTCCTTTGCAGGAGAAATGAAAGCAAAGGCAGGTTCGTCCAATTTTGTAACAAAATACGATTCCATGGTTCAGAATTTTCTGATCAAAAAGCTTACGGCCCTTGTACCGGATGCTGCCTTTATAGGAGAAGAGGACGGATATTCCGAGGGGAAAATTGCGGAGGGGAAGACGTTTATTATTGATCCCATAGACGGCACCACAAATTTTATCTGTGGTTTTCCTGTCTGCGGGATCTGCGTGGGTTTAGCGGAACGGGGAACGGCAGAGATTGGCGTGGTTTACAATCCTTATCGGGAGGAACTTTTTGCAGCCAGAAGAGGGGGAGGCGCATTTCTCAATGGAAAGCCGCTGAAGCTTGCGGATCATTCCCTGGAAGAGGGAGTGCTCTGTATGGACACGGCCCCTTATACACCAGAGATTCGAAAGGAGCTCTTCGATAACCTGCTAAAATTATCTCATCTTTGTATGGATATGAGGAGTATTGGGTCAGCGGCACTAAGCATTTGTTATGTGGCCTGTGGGCGAAGCGCAGCGTACCTTTCTCCCAAGCTCTGTGTATGGGATTATGCGGCGGCTTCCGTGATTTTAACAGAGGCAGGGGGCATTATTACGGATTGGGATGGAAAGGAACTGGGATTGGCAACCGGTGTTTCGGTTCTTACGGGGACGCCTAAGGCGCATCGGGAGGCGGCTTCAATGCTATGAATTCCAGACATCTTGAATTGCATTCAAAACCTCAATCCCATGAACGGTCATTGCTTCTGTTATAATAGGGCTTTCCGTTAAGTGATTTCGAATACATTGTTCTGCGTGTATAACTTCATACATCAGCTCATATTCACAGGGATATTCCAAAACTTCCGGTTCTTTATCCGGATAATGAAGAATAGCTTTACGGGCTTTCCAGTATTCGGGAATCTCAACATATCCATTTTCTCCATATAGATACCCTGCATGCACGGTGTTTACGGAGGTGCTGGTTTTGTTAGTAAACAGGAGGTCATTTTCCATCAGCATGGAAACGGAAAATTGATTTTCCACAGAAGTATGGCTTTTGGTACAAAGTCCTGTCCAATGAACAACCTTACAGTCAAAAAGATATTCCATAAGCTGCAGGCTGTATATGGCATTACCATAGAGAGGGCCTCCGCCTTTTTCCGGATCATAGAACCAGGAATTATAACCGGCATCAAAGGAACTGGAAAAGTCGGCCATTTTAATACTGCCCAGGACTTTGGACCGAATCAGTTCCTTTAATCTTTGAACCACCGGAAGAAATAAGACCTTTTGAGCTTCCATAATGAAAAGCCCCTTTTCCCGTGCAAGGGCAAAGAGTTCTTTGGATTCATCAGCATTCAGAGTAAAGGGCTTTTCGCAGATCACATGCTTGCCCTGTTCCAGAGCCATTTTGGCATAACGATAATGTTCACTGTTAATCATAGCTACATAAGCGACATCAATGTTGTTGGAGCCAAGAAGCTCCTCGTAGCTTCCGTAAGCCTTTGGAACATTCCAAAGAGCCGCTTTTTCCCTGGCTTTTTCCAGGTTTCGGGATGCCAGCGCCACAGTTTCGCAGCCCTCTGTGGCCTGAACGCCTTTGATAAAGCGCGGGGCAATGGAGGAGGTGCTTAATATTCCAAAACGTAGTTTTTTCATGGAAGTCTCCTTGCTGCTTTTTAATCTTATGTCATCTTTTTCTGAAATGGATACATCAGAAAGCTTTTACATTGGGATTGTTAATGTTTATGAATTTCCGTTTTTCTTTAAATATGCTACAATCTCTTCAAATTCCATAAAATGAGAAGCCTTCACCAAAATGGAATCCCCCTTGGAGAGAAGTAATAGAAGAGTATCAAGCAGTTCCTGTTTTGTATCAAAATGACGGAAGGTCAATCCCGGATTCTTGGCTTCAATTCCTCTTGCAATTTCTTTGGACAGCTCACCTGTTAGAAAAACCGCATCGATACCGGCATCTGCCGCATGGCAGCCTACATTGTAGTGGAGCAGCTTTTCGTTCTCGCCTAATTCTCCCATATCTCCCAGAATAGCCACCTTTCGCCCCAAAGCGCAGCTTAGCACATCAAGGGAGGCGCACATGGAAACCGGGTTGGCATTGTAACAGTCATCTAAAATATCCCATTTTGGGGTGTGAATAAGATTATTTCGGCCGCTGACAGGCAAAAGACTTTCAATACCGGCTTTGATCTCATCCAATGTCAGATTCAGGGCCAATCCGACAGCTGTTCCGGCCAGGGCGTTGTAAACCATATGCCGGCCCGGAATGGGAATATGGGCCTGAAACTTACCTGATTTTGTAACAAAGGTACAGCGTGTTCCGTCAAGGCCCAGATTCTCTATATCCGAAGCGTAAAGATCACAGGATGGATCCAGACCGAAAAAGCAGGGCTTGGGAGTACGGCTTTCTTTCAGCGTAATGAGTTTGTCGTCATCCCCGTTTAAAATCACCTGAGCCCCAGGCTGGGCTTCCTTTAGCATCTCGGTCTTGGCTCTCAGAATGCCGTCCCGATCCTTTAAATTTTCCAGATGGCAGAGCCCGATATTTGTAAAAACACAGATATTGGGCTTTGCCATACGCCCTAAGCGAGTCATTTCTCCAAAATCGCTGATGCCCATTTCCAACACGGCAGCCTCATGTTCTTCCCGGATTCGGAAAATGGTCAGAGGAAGCCCGATTTCATTGTTGAAGTTTCCCTCTGTCTTTAGTACCCGGTATTTCTGTTCAAGAACAGCCGCAATCATTTCCTTGGTGCTGGTCTTTCCCACGCTGCCGGTGATTCCCACAACAGGAATGGACAGGGTGCTGCGGTAGTATTCGGCCAGGCTTTTTAAGGCCTGGAGACAGGAATCTACCAGAATATAGGGGCCGGCCGGATGCTCAGGAGCCTGCTCACAGAGAACGCAGGCCGCCCCCTTTGCAAAGACAGAAGGGATAAAGCTGTGACCGTCCACACGTTCTCCTTTTATGGCAATAAAAAGATATCCGGGCTCTACCTTTCGGCTGTCTATAACAACGCCGGAAACCTCAAGATTTTTTTTGCCGTCCTCTCCCACATAGGTTCTGCCGCAGGCGAGGGCAATCTGATTTAATGACATTTCTTTCATGGTTATGCTTCCTTTTTATATAGGAGCACTCCTTTGGAGTGCCGGTGCTTTGGATGAAATCTATGTTCTTTCATAACGGGCAAGCGATACCTCAATCAGCTCTTCACAGAGATCCTCAAAGGTCATGCCTATGGCCGCAGCTTCCTGGGGCAGCAGACTGGTAGGAGTCATGCCCGGAAGCGTATTGGCTTCCAAACAGTAAAAGGATTGATCCGCAGAATCCATCATGAAATCAATCCGTGCATAGGAGGTAAGCTTCAATGCTTCAAATACCTGCTCCGCATAGCCCTGTAATTGTCTCGTCAGCTCGTCACTTAATTCTGCCGGGCAGGTCTCAATGGTGCTGCCGGGCTGATACTTATTCTTGTAGTCATAAAAGCCCTGAAGAGGTGCAATCTCAATAACAGGAAGTGCCTTTCCGTCAATAACGCCTACGGAAAATTCCCGTCCGGTAATAAACTGCTCCACAATCACGTCTTCCCCAAAGGTATAGGCATCCGCAAGAACATCCGCTAAGTCCTCCGGGCGATCCACCCGGTAGGTTCCTACACTGGAACCGCCGCAGACGGTCTTTACCATACAGGGGTAGGAAAGAGAAGCCGAATCTGCGGACTGGCCGTTTTTCAGGGAAATACCCTTGGGTGTAGGAATTCCGGCTGCTGCAAACAACTGCTTAGACAGGCTCTTATCCATGGCAAGAGCGCTGCTTAAATATCCTGTTCCTGTATAGCGGATGCCCATGAGATCAAAGGCGGCCTGGATACGGCCGTCTTCTCCGTTTGCCCCGTGAAGTCCCAAAAATACAATGTCAGCCATCTCGCATAGGGTCAACACATTGGGACCGAACATACTGCGTCCCCCATCCTTTCGCTGCTCCTTTAACCGGGACAGATCCGGGTGGGATTCGGATACGGCCTGAATATCCTTTGCCCAATCCACACAAGCTTCAAAAAGGGCTTCTGTCACGGGGACGTCCGTATCCAGACCCAGATAGACATCCAGAAGAATAACCTGATGTCCCCGGGCCTTTAAAGCATAATAAATCTTACTGCCGGAGCTTAAGGAAACATCCCGTTCCGGGCTGGTGCCTCCGGCTAAAACTACGATTTTCATAAAATTCACTCCTCATAAGCCGGCTTATAACAGGCTTTTATTTTTATCCAGCATTTCCTGAATCCGGTTCTGGGTATAGGAGCCCAAAAACTTTTTCTCATCCTTTGTCAGCTCCTTAGGAAGAATGGGGGTACCGTATTCCAGAATTACATGACATGGGCGGACAAAGGGAATATGATTTTCAAATATTTCTGCGGAATTGGTAATTGCCATAGGGATAATCGGGCATCCTGTTTTTTCCGCTATTTTCAGACTGCCTTCCTTAAAGGGAAGCATCTCGTCCGTGCGGTTCCTGGTTCCTTCCGGAAAAATGCAGATGGAAATTCCTCTTTTAATATATTCAATTCCCTGAAGGATGGTTTTTAATCCTGCTTTAATATCCTTCCGATCCAGAAACAGACAGTAGAGTGCTTTCATCCAGTCCCGAAGGAACCAGTAGCGAAGCATCTCCACCTTTGCCACATAGCCCGTAAGACCCGGGCAGCGGGAGTAGGTCAGAAGAATATCAAAATAGCTGCGATGGTTTCCGATGTAGAGGACCGCCTGATCCTTTGGGACATTTTCCTCTCCTATAACGGTCAGACGCACACCGGCTGCTTTCAGCATCAGCTTAAAGGCCGTCTGCACCATGCGCAGACAGCTATAGTCCTTTGCCTCCTGATTATACTTTCCAATCACCCATTCTATCAGGAGAACAGGAATGCCCAGGAGCAGATAAAGGAAGAGCATCAGGACGATTATGATGAATCTTATCATTTGCGTCCTCCTATCTTCCGAAAAGCTCTGTCATCTGCCGTAATCCGGAAGCCATGCCGGGATTCAGATCTCCATTTTGATAACGCCATTCCCAGTTGCCTAATGCCACGCCTGGAGTATTCATACGGGCTTCACTGCCCAATTTCAGGACATCCTGCAGAGGGAAGATGGCATACCGGGCAATGGTTCCAAGGCAGATACGAATAAAGTCCCAGCTAATACTGGAGGCATCCGTATTCATATAGCGCCGAACCTTATCTCTGGCATATTCTGAAGTATTGTTATACCAGCCGGTGCTGGTGTCATTGTCATGAGTACCCGTATAGCAGATACAATTGCGGGTGTTAAGCTGGTGGGGCAGGAAGGTACTCTCGCCGCCCTCAAAGGCAAACTGAAGAATCCGCATGCCGGGGAAACCAAGGGTATCCCGAAGGTGCTCTACCTCCGGAGTGATCAGCCCTAGATCCTCGGCAAAAATAGGAAGATCGTCTCCAAGCTCTGCCTGAATTGCCCGAAAAAGGTCTTCGCCCGGTCCTTTTTTCCAGGTTCCGTTTATAGCCGTTTCTTCTTTGGCGTCTATCTCCCAGTAGGCTTCAAAGCCGCGGAAATGATCGATACGCAGATAATCTACCTGATCAATCTGGTTACGGATACGGTTAATCCACCACTGGTAGCCTTCCTTTTTATGAGCATCCCAATCATACAGAGGATTGTTCCATTTCTGGCCTGTGGCGCTGAAATAGTCCGGGGGAACGCCGGCTACGGAATCCGGGTAGCCCTCTTCGTTTACCTGGAATAAATGACGGTTTGCCCATACGTCTGCGCCGTCCGGCGAAACAAAGATGGGGATATCACCAATAATCGCAATTCCTTTGTCATTGGCATACTGCTTTAAGTCGTACCACTGAATATGGAAGAGATACTGCAAAAAACGCTGATAGGCAATGCCGTCTGCCAGCTTTTTTTCCAGGATTGGCCGTTCTTTTTCAGAGAGATTGCGCAGTTCTTCCGGCCATTCCGTCCAGGGTACTTCATCTTGCTCATCCCGAATGGCCATAAACAGGCAGTAATCGGATAGCCAGAAATCATTGGCTTCACAGAAGGAATGGTATTCTTCCAGGAAATTCTTGTCTGCCGTGTGACAGAAGGACTCGTAGGCTTTTTTATATAAATCATATTTGTAGGTACGTACCTTTTCGTAATCTATCCGAACAGGATCAAAGTCCGGAATATTCAAAAGATCCTCAGAGGTTAAAAGCTCTTTTTCCTTTAACAGCTCCGGACTGATAAGCAAAGGCTCCCCTGCAAACACGGAATAGCCCTGATAAGGGGAGTTACCGTAGGAGGTGATGGGAACCAGCGGAAGGATCTGCCAAAGATGCTGTCCGGAGGCTTCCAGAAAATCTATAAATTCATAGGCTCCTTTTCCAAAATCTCCGATTCCATAGGGAGAGGGAAAAGAAGTGGGGTGAACCAGGATGCCGCTGTACCTGTGATTCACATGGTCATCGGCGGATGTTTTAAAGCGCATATTACTTCTCCTTTCACAGCCCGGTCTGGGGTCCAAACCGCAGCCGGCTTCATCTTTCCTCATTATAATAAAGATAATGGGAAAAAACAAGGATAATACAAGCTTTTCCTACGTAAATATAAGTGAGGTGATGAATATGTGGAAACGAGTTTTGCTTATTGGATGCATCCTGATTTTTCTCTCTGGGTGCAGTATTCAGACAAATGAACGGGAGAAGCTTGTAGATCTGGAGTACACAATTATAGAGGACGGAAAAGCCCCAGAGGGTCTTCAGACGATTTTGGAGGAAAAACGAAAGGGAGAATTTAAATTAACTTATGAGGAAGAGGGGCAGCTTTACCTGTGCATCGGGTACGGAGAACAGAAGACAAGCGGTTACAGTATAGCAGTAAATGAACTGTATTTGTCCGAAAATGCCATTTATTTTGATACCAGCTTGATTGGACCCAGCAAAGAGGAACAGGTGGCAGAGTCAGTGAGCTATCCCTGCCTTGTGGTTCGGACAGAATATGTGGATAAACCAGTGGTATTTCAGTGAAGAGGGGAATAAGTTGGAAATCTGCGCATAGATTGGTAGAAAAGAAATGGGAAAGCAGGTGTATGTTGTGGAGCTTGTTCGCAGAAATATACATATGAATCGGCAAAAAGGAAAAGCAGTCAGTCAGATGACGCTGGATGATGACTATAATATTCCGGACAACATGCCGGATGCCGGTATGATTATTCAGGAAAAGGGAAGCATTGAGATTGGAGATGTCCGGGTAGAGGCTGGCCGGGTAAAAGTGAAGGGAGCTCTGAATTTTTCTGTGCTCTATATGGAGGAAGGGCCGGAGAGCGGATTACATAGCATACAGGGACAGATACCCTTTGAGGAAATGATGAATGTGGAGGACGCAAAGGACGGAGACAGCCTTCGATTGAAATGGATGCTGGAGGATGTGTCCTCGGCACTTATTAATTCCAGAAAGCTGAGTGTTAAGACGATTGTAACACTGGAACTGGCTGTGGAGGAATTATTTGACGTGGAAGTGCCGGTAGAAGTAGAAGATGCAGATACAGTGCAGGTGAAAACAAGCCATCTGTCTACAGCAGGTCTGGCAGTCCGGAAAAAGGATACTTGTCGGATTAAGGATGAAATTATCTTACCGGCTAACAAGCCCAATATCCGTCAACTGCTCTGGCAGGATGTGACTATGCAGGGGACGGAGCTCAGGCTTGGAGAAGGTGAGATTTTGGTTAAGGGAGAATTGCTGGTTTTTGTTCTGTATGAGGGTGAAGAGGAAAATGGGAAGGCTTATTGGCTGGAACAGGCGATTCCTTTTAGCAGTCATGTGGATGTGAGCGGATGCCAGGAGGGAATGCTGGGGAATCTGGGAATTATGCTGGCTCACAGTGATTTGGAGTTAAAGCCGGATTATGACGGAGAACTGCGGGTGCTGAATCTGGATGCAGTGCTGGAGCTGGATATTCAGATTTATGAGGAAGAGCATTTAAGTATGATTTGTGATCTCTACAGTCCGGTTCGGGAGTTGGAACTGATTACGGCTCCTACAACATATGAGAGTTTGCTGGTATGCAATGCATCTAAATGCCGGGTGGCGGATCGGATGAAGACAGGAAGCCCGGAGGTACAGATTCTCCAGATTTGTCACAGCCGGGGTGAGGTTAAGGTGGATGAGAGCACGATTACGGCTGACGGATTGCTGGTGGAGGGTGTTATCTCTATCCAAGTTTTGTATGTGACATCGGATGATAACCATCCGTTCCTATGCCTGAAGGGAATAGTACCCTTTGAACATCTTGTTGAGGCTCCGGGGATAGAAAAGAATAGTATTTATTATCTTCAGACTTCGCTGGATCAGCTTTCGGTTACTATGGTGAATAGCGGGGAACTGGAGGTGAAGGCAGCTGTTTTGGTAAATGCCTTGGTGCTGAACCGGATTTCTATGCAGCATATTTCGGAGGTGGAGGAACGCCCTTTGGATATGGATGCGGTAAAGGGACTGCCGGGATTTTTAATCTATACGGCGCAGCCGGCAGATACGCTGTGGGATATAGCGAAGGCTTACCATACTACGGTGGATTGGATCTGTCAGTTGAATGAGTTGGGAACGGATCAGATTAGGCAGGGGCAGAAGCTTTTGCTGGTTAAGCAGATGGAGAATCTTTAATGTGATGGAATAGGGGGAGAGGGCTGCCTTATTTCTGGCAGCCCCTGACTTTGACGGTTGCGCTTTAGGGGGAAGTTTGTTATACTTTTATGTATACAAAAAACAGAGAAAATACAAACAGAGGATGGCAGAGTATGGATAGGATGCAGTTGAGGGCGCTGGCAAAGATTAATTTAGGATTAGATGTTTTGCGGCGCAGAGAGGATGGGTACCATGAGGTTCGGATGATTATGCAGACCGTACATATTTTTGATCAGCTTCAGCTTGAGAAAAGGCGGGAAGAAGGGATTCGAGTTCGGACAAACCTGTATTATCTGCCGGAAAATGAGAATAATTTGGTTTTTAAGGCGGCTAAGCTTTTGTGGGAGGAGTTTGGATTGCCTGGGGGGATTTCTATTCAGCTAAAGAAGTATATTCCGGTAGCGGCCGGAATGGCCGGGGGGAGTTCTGATGCGGCGGCTGTGCTTTTTGGAATGAATCGCATGTATGATCTGGGATTGTCTATGCAAGAGTTGATGCAGAGGGGAGTGCAAATTGGTGCGGATGTGCCTTACTGTATTATGCGGGGAACAGCATTGGCAGAAGGAATTGGTGAGGTTTTGAGTCCGCTTCCTCCTATGCCGCCTTGTACGATTCTGGTGGCCAAGCCTGGGATTGGGGTTTCCACACGGTTTGTTTTTGAAAATTTGAAGGCGAATGAGCTTGAATATCATCCGGATATTGATGGGATGCTGGCCGCTTTGAAGGCTCAAAATCTTAAGGAGCTTGCAGAACATATGGATCAGGGGAATGTGCTGGAGACTGTTACGATACCAGCCTATCCGGTGATTCAGAAGCTGAAGGAGACTATGCTGGGGTGCGGGGCTCTGACTGCGCTGATGAGTGGAAGCGGTCCGACGGTGTTTGGGATTTTTGAAAGCAGGCAGTCAGCTAAGCGGGCATATGGGGTTCTGAAACGGGGACGTCTGGCAAAACAGATTTTCCTGACAACACCTTACAATAATAGGAGGATAAAGTATGAGTAAGGAGATCCATACAACAATTAATGAATATCTTCCTTTGCGAGATGTGGTTTTTCAGATTCTTCGACAGTCTATTCTCCATGGAGAGTTAAAACCCGGGGAACGTTTGATGGAGATTCATCTGGCAGAGCGGCTGGGAGTGAGCCGTACGCCTATCAGGGAAGCGATTCGGAAGCTGGAGCTGGA
This sequence comes from Candidatus Merdisoma sp. JLR.KK006, assembly GCF_036941035.1. Lineage (NCBI taxonomy): Bacteria > Bacillati > Bacillota > Clostridia > Lachnospirales > Lachnospiraceae > Candidatus Merdisoma > Candidatus Merdisoma sp. JLR.KK006. The sequence goes on from NZ_JAYMNS010000007.1 coordinate 115,433, forward strand.
AGGTCTGGTGGTAATGATTCCGCACAGGGGGGCTGCGGTGGCCAGTATCACGGAGAAGGATCTGAAGGATGTGCTGGAGGTGCGGCTCACATTAGAAATTCTGGCGGGTGAAGTGGCCTGTGAACGGATTACGCCAGAACTATTGGAGGAGCTTAAAAAGGCAGGAAAGGAATTTGGACGTCTGAAGGAGACGGAGGATGTGAACTTTCTGGCGGAAGCGGATGTCAGATTCCATGAAATTATATATGCGGCTACGGAAAATGCCAGACTGATTACGATTTTAAATAATCTGCGAGAGCAGATGTACCGTTATCGGCTGGAATACTTGAAGGATAAGGGCAGCCATGAAAGGCTCTGCCAGGAGCATCAAGAGATTTATGCGGCTATTAAAAATGGGGACAAGAAGGCTGTGGGGGCAGCAATCTGTAAGCATATTGACAATCAGAAGGCAGCAATTCTGGCAGGAATACGGGAACAACAGGTATAGATAAGGAAAAATATGGCAATCCTCTGAAGGATAAGAATTATTGCAAACCAGGAGGAGAACCATGAAAAATAAAAATCGGATACAATTGCTGCTTTTAATTTTATCAATGATAATTGGAGGCGCAGGCACGTGTATGTGTGCCAGACGGTTTCCAGTGTGCAGCCCGGCGCCCCTGGCTCAGATGGCCTGGTGGGGTGGTATTTATCCGGAATATTGTCTGTCAGGGGCTATGGAGGCTGTCGGGGAGGAAGATACTGACAGTGCAAGGGCAGAGCTCCAGGTAAAAGTTTGTTTTAAATATTTAACATTTTTGAATGAGTGATGCAGTAAAAATCGGCATTGAGACCAGTGTACAGTTTCGTTTATAAATCTTGGAGGATGGGACTAATGAAGGAAAAGGTGTTCTGTAAGGGTGCTGCGAAGCCGAAATAGGAGGAGACCATGAATGAAGTAAGAGAAGCTCCTATAGGAGTTTTTGATTCCGGCGTGGGGGGACTGACGGTGGTTCGTGAGATTATGCGTCAGATTCCCAAGGAGCGGATTGTGTATTTTGGAGATACGGCCAGGGTGCCTTACGGAACGAAATCTAAGGATACAGTTATCCGCTATTCCAGACAGATTGTCCGCTTTCTTAAAACGCGGAATGTTAAGGCACTGGTGATTGCCTGTAATACAGCCAGTGCTTATGCCATGGAAACGCTTCAGCAGGAGGTGGATCTTCCTATTATTGGTGTGGTGAAGCCGGGAGCCCGGGTGGCAGCCAGAGAAACGTCTGGCGGCAATATTGGAGTGATTGGAACGGAAGGAACGGTAGGAAGCCATATTTACCGTGATTACATACAAAGCCTGCGGCCGGATGCCCGTGTATTTGAAAAAGCCTGTCCCCTTTTTGTTTCTCTTGCCGAGGAGGGATGGTGGAAGGATCCCATTACGGAGGCTGTGGCTCAGAGGTATCTTCAAGAGATGAAAGAGCGGCAGGTGGATACTTTGATTTTGGGATGCACCCATTATCCGCTGCTTCGGTCTACAGTACGAAAGGTCATAGGAGAAGGTGTAAATCTGGTAAACCCTGCTTATGAAACGGCCATCAGCCTGCGCAAGCTTCTTTTACAGGAGCATATAGACAATCAGGGGCACAATAAGACAGGGGAGAACCCTTATGAGTTTTTTGTAAGCGATGCGGCAGAGAGGTTCAAGGCATTTGCCAATTCCATTTTGCCTTTTGATATTACAAGTACACGACAGATTCAGATAGAGGAGTTTTAAAGACTATGACAAATGAAGTACTGCTTACCATTGCCGGATTGCAGCTGATAGATGGGGAGGGGGAGACTCCAATAGAAATTGTTACGGCAGGGGACTATTATCATCGAAACGGAAAGCATTATATTTTGTATGATGAGATGATAGAGGGCTGTTCGGGACATATACACAATACGGTGAAAATCGGGGAGGAAAGCCTGGAGGTTATTAAGAAAGGCATTTCCAATGTGCATATGGTATTTGAAAAGAACAGGAAAAACCTTACCTGTTATGCCACACCTTTTGGAAATCTGACCATAGGGATTATGGCTCATCGGATTCAGATTGAAGAGAGTGACAAGGATATTGATGTTCAGGTGAATTACTCTTTGGATGTGAATGATCAGTATCTGGCAGACTGTTCCATTCAATTGAATGTGAAGTCCAAGGATGCCGGAAATTTTCGGTTGCAGCAATAATGGAATCAAAGCGATAAAAATGCTGGACAATGAGCCCAGCATTTTACTTATAGATAGTATTACTTTTTAAACAGGCGTTTGAAAAAGCCTTTCTTAGGCGGAGGAGTTTCTAATCCTCCTCTTGCGCTTTTAACAGCACTGATGTAAATTCCGCTGACTACCGCCTTTACTTCACGCTTGACAGGAATCAGATCAAATACTTTTTCATCACAGACAAGAGTCATTACCTTGGGGCCAACCTTAGCTTTTACAATAGGAAGCTTGTTCCAGCGCAGCAGTTTTGGAGTCTGTTCAATTACTTGGGACGGAAGCCCTGACTGGGAAATCTTCATTCTCTTTTTATCAATGACCAGCATACTGATAGTTTGGGCAATGGCTTCCATCTGCTCTTGCTGAACAGCCTGCTTTCGCTGTGCCTTTCTCCCAAAGAAATATAATGCTACCAGTGCGGCGATTAGAACGACAATGATAACAATTAAGACAATACTAAGTGTTGACATCTATTAAAATCCTCCTGCGTACTTCAAATAAAAGATATTATAACAGTTTTTCTGGTAAAGCGCAAGGGAAAATGATATACTAACTGGTAAGGCTTTGCAGTAGAAAGTAAGAGAGGAGAAAGCACAATGCTTGTTATCCTTGGAGGTTTATGGAGTGGATTCCTTCAGATTCTGGGATTCTGGATGGATCATCTGATTTTTATCAATATTGTCTTGTCTATTGCAATTGTATTTTTTGAACGCCGGGAACCACGGACTGTGTGGACCTGGCTTCTTTTGCTGTATTTTATTCCTATTTTGGGGATTTTCCTATATTTTATGATTGGGCACGACTTCCATAAGCAGCATATGTTCCGAACCAAGGAGATTGAGGACGCTATGTATTCTGCCATAAGCAGGCAGGAAGAAGTTATTATCCGGGATGAGTTTGAACCTAAGGATCCAAGACTGCGGAAGTATCTGGATGTGGTGCTGATGAACCTGGAAGCGGCGGACGCAGTGTACAGTGCGGACAATCATATTGAGATATATACTGACGGGAGGGAGAAGTTTCGGGCACTCTACGAGGAGATGCAGAAGGCAAAAGAATATATTCATATCCAATATTACATTATCCGAAATGATGAATTATGGCAGCCCTTTGAAAAGCTTCTGATAGAAAAAGTGCAGCAGGGGGTGGAAGTTCGCCTCCTTTACGACAGCATGGGAAGCAGAACCATGAGGAAAAGTGACTGGAAGCGCATGAAAGAGGCAGGCATTCAGGTGGGAGAGTTTTTCCCGGCTCTTCTCGGACGGCTGCAGCTTCGAATGAATTATCGCAACCACAGGAAGATTGTGGTGATTGATGGGAAATCGGCCTTTGTGGGCGGATTTAACATTGGAAGAGAGTATGTAGGAATGGAACCAAAATTTGGATATTGGAGAGACACCCATTTACAAATTAGGGGTTCTGCGGTACTCTCTTTGCATATCCGCTTTATTCTGGATTGGAATTATGCCACAAAGCAGAATCTTTTTATAACAGATCGGTATTTTGAGGAATATAAAGAAGAATGCAAGGGAGGTGCGGCCGTTCAAATTGTTGCCAGCGGTCCGGACTCCAAGTGGCAGAATATCCGGAATGTTTACCTGAAAATGATCAGCAAAGCCAGAAAGAACATTTATATTCAGACCCCCTATTTTATTCCGGATGAAACAGTCATGAATGCTATCCGCATTGCGGCTATGTCCGGCGTGGATGTGCGTGTAATGATTCCCTGTAAGCCGGATCATCCTTTTGTCTATTGGGCTACCTATTCTTACATTGGGGACTTGCTGGAAGCCGGAGCAAAATGCTATACCTATGATAATGGCTTTCTTCACGCCAAAGGAATGGTGGTAGATGGGGTGGTAAGCTGTTATGGAACAGCCAATATGGATATTCGGAGTTTTTGCCTGAATTTTGAGGTAAATGCGGTAGTATACAGTGTACAGACGGCAGAACAGCTAGAGGCTTTATTTTTGGAGGATTTGAAATCTTGTACCAGAGTGACGAGGGAGCTTTATGGAAAGAGGTCTTATCTGGTGCGCTTCAAAGAACAGTTTTCCAGACTGTTTTCACCGCTTTTATAGAATACTTGTAAAATATGAAGATGAAAAATGGAGGAGAAAGATTATGAAAAAGAAATGGATTTTGACATTGGTATTAGCGGGTGTTTTGGCATTAACCGCCGCCTGCGGAAATAAGAAAGATGAGAAACAGGACAGTGCAAAGAATGAAGCCTCTGCAGAAAGTGAAGAACATAAAAGCAAAGTGGTAAAGCTGGGAAACTATAAAGGTGTAAAAGCTGAGGCGGTCAGTACAGAGGTAACAGAAGATGAGATTCAGGCAGAGATTGACGCACTGCTGGCCTTCTATCCGGCCACAAAGCCGGTAGAGGGTAAGACTGTCATAGAGGAAGGGGATACGGTCAACATTGACTTTGTGGGCCGGATGGATGGAGAAACTTTTGAAGGGGGAAGTTCTCAGGATCAGGGCTATGATCTGACTATAGGCTCAGGCTCCTTTATTGCAGGGTTTGAAGAGGGACTGGTTGGAAAAGAGATTGGCAATACGTATGAGTTGAACCTGACATTTCCGGATCCCTACAAGCCCAATCCGGATTTTTCCGGAAAAGATGTGGTGTTTGAGGTCACTGTGCATAGCATTGTAGAGTATATGGATGCGGAATGGACAGACGAATTCGTGCAGAAATATACAAGCTACGATTCTATAGATGCATATAAAGAAGGAACAAGGGCAGAGCTGGAGAATGAAAAGATTCAGAATAAGCCTTCTGAGTGGCAATATCAGGTGTTTCAGGCTATTGCTGAGGATTCTGAGTTTGAATTTGATGAAACGGAATTAGAAGGCTTAAAAACAAATATTGTGCAGGAATATCAGATGTATGCTTCATTTTCCGGTATGGAGCTGGCGGACTTTTTACAATATTATATGAATGGCATTTCTGAGGATGAGTTTGAGCAGCGGGCAATGGAACAGGCAGAAAACCAGCTGAAAATCCAACTGGTGATTGATGCGGTTAGTGCTGCGGAGGGAATCAGCCTGACAGAAGAGGAATATCAGGAAGGATTAAAAGGACTGGCAGAGGAATATGGTGCGGAGAGTCCGGAAGCTTTTGAAGAGCAGTATGGACGTGAAGCTATAGAAGATGGTCTGCTTTATGATAAAACAGTTGATTTTGTAGTGGGTCAGGCGGTGGAGATTTAGATTTGCGCCATACATTTTGAACCGCTGGCATAATCCCGTTTTTTCCCTCATAAGATGTAAAAAACGTTCTCAGGGGGATCACCTTGAAGGAATATATCGAAGAACGGGCGGTGGCCATCGCTAATTACATCATAGAGAACAATGCAACGGTGCGGCAGACGGCTAAGCGATTTGGGATTAGCAAGTCTACCGTACATAAAGACGTAGCGGAGCGCCTGGTTCATATCAATCCGGCCCTTGCAAAGCAGGCCAGAATCGTGTTGGATATCAACAAATCGGAGCGTCATATTCGGGGAGGAATGGCTACTAAGGAAAAGTATCTTCATCAAAAGAATGTATAGGGAAAATCCGTTGACATTTGTATGAAACTTGCTAGAATAGAGGGATAAAGCTTGTGGATAGGCAAGATACCAATGAGGAGAGTGTGAAAATGTTTACGAAGCAGGATTTGAGAAAGCTGATTCTGCCATTGATCATAGAGCAGGTTCTTCTGGTGGCTGTGGGAATGGCGGATACGATTATGATTTCCAGCGTGGGCGAAGCAGCCGTATCAGGTGTATCACTGGTGGATACTATGAATGTGCTGCTGATCAATTTATTTACGGCTTTGGCTACAGGGGGCGCCGTTGTTGCGGGGCACAGCCTTGGGGAAGGTTCTAAGGAGCGTGCCTGTGAGGCAGCAGAGCAGCTTTTGCTGTTTGTATCCTTGTCCTCCATAGGAATTATGCTCATGCTTCTGGCAGGGCGTTCGTGGATCTTAAGTCATGTATTTGGAAGGATTGAAGCGGATGTCATGGCAGATGCCAGAATTTATCTGCTGATCACGGCTTTTTCTATTCCTTTTATTGCTGTTTACAATGCAGGAGCTGCTATTTTCCGCGCCATGAGCGATTCCCGGACATCGATGCTGGTATCGCTGATTATGAATGGCGTTAATATTGTGGGAAATGCGCTCCTGATTTACGGCCTGAAAATGGGAGTGGAGGGAGCGGCGATTCCAACCCTTGTGTCCCGGATGCTGGCTGCAGTGATTATCACCATGCTTCTGCGTAACCAGGGACTTGATATCCATCTGCGCAGGGGGGAGAAGCTGCGTCCCCAGAGGAAAATCATACGGAAAATATGTTTTATCGGGATTCCAAACAGCTTGGAAAACAGTGTCTTTCAGCTTGGAAAAATTATGGTGTTAAGCCTGGTTACCAGCTTTGGAACCACGGCTCTTGCGGCAAATGCGGTGGCAAATAATATTGCGCTTTTTCAGATTATTCCGGGTATGGCCATTGGTTATGCTATTGTAACGGTAGTTTCGCAGTGCATGGGAGCAAAACGTTATGATGAGGCGAGATATTATACGAAGCTGCTCTTGAAATATATCTATGCAGGCATGTGGCTGGTAAATCTTATTGTTATTTTCATTTGTCCGTTAATCGTGAAGGCCTATCATTTATCTGCGGCTACCGGGGAGCTGACTACAAAGATTCTGATTTATCATGCCTTTTGCTGTATGATAATCTGGCCTCTGTCTTTTAGTCTGCCAAATACGCTGAGAGCGGCAGGAGACGTGAAGATAACATTGATTGTCAGCCTGGTTTCTATGTGGATTTTCCGGATTGGTTTCAGCTTCCTGTTAGGGAAATATTTTCAGTGGGGAGTATTTGGAATCTGGGTTGCTATGACTATTGACTGGCTGTTCCGTGCAATTCTGTTTGTCATTCGGTACTGGAGAGGAAAGTGGCAGGAGATTCGGTTTTAACCATTGGAAAATGATTACTTTGGGCTTGTAATGACCGCAGGTATTTCATATAATTTAGAAAGAGTAAGAGAGAACACGGAAAGACATACGGACACATGGCTCTATGGTTGGAAATACTTTTATATAAAGAGTGTATCTTTTGAATATCATGGAGCTTAAACAGGAGGAAAATAGGTTGAATAGAGAGATGGTTATCGTACTGGATTTTGGCGGTCAGTACAATCAGTTGATTGCCCGCAGAGTCAGAGAATGTGGTGTGTACTGTGAAGTGCATCCTTATACCATAAGTTTGGACAAGATTAAGGAAATGAATCCGAAAGGGATCATTTTCACAGGTGGTCCCAACAGTGTTTATGAAGAGACATCACCCCATTACCAGAAAGAAATTTTTGAGATTGGTGTACCGATTCTTGGAATCTGCTATGGCTCTCAGGTGATTGCCTACACTTTGGGCGGAGTAGTAAAGACGGCGCCGGTCAGCGAGTATGGCCATACAGAGGTTCGGGTAGATAAGAGCTCTGTGCTGTTTCGGGATGTGGAGGAAACCACAGCTGTTTGGATGAGTCATACAGATTATATTGAGACGCCGCCGGAGGGTTTTCGAATTACGGCACATACGCCAGTGTGTCCGGTGGCGGCTATGGAGTGTCCCAAGAGGAAGTTGTATGCGACGCAGTTTCATCCGGAGGTGATGCATACCAAAGAGGGGCAGAAGATGCTCAGGGCTTTTGTATATGAGGTGTGCGGATGCTCCGGGGACTGGCAGATGGGCTCTTTTGTGGAAGAGACGATTCGGCAGATCCGGGACAAGGTCGGAGGTGGAAAGGTACTCTGTGCTTTATCTGGAGGTGTGGATTCTTCGGTGGCAGCGGTTTTGCTATCTAAGGCGATTGGGAAGCAGCTCATTTGCGTGTTCGTGGATCATGGTCTTCTTCGGAAAAATGAAGGAGATGAGGTGGAAGCAGTCTTTGGACCGGAGGGGCCTTATGAGCTGAATTTTATCCGGGTGAATGCTCAGCAGAGGTATTATGATAAGCTTAAGGGGGTAACAGAGCCGGAGACGAAGCGGAAGATTATCGGGGAAGAGTTTATTCGTGTATTTGAGGAAGAGGCCAGGAAGATTGGCGCTGTGGACTTTTTGGTACAGGGGACAATTTATCCGGATGTGATTGAGTCCGGACTTGGGAAGTCTGCGGTGATTAAGTCTCATCATAATGTGGGCGGTTTGCCGGGAGTTGTGGATTTTAAGGAGATTATTGAACCGCTTCGGATGCTGTTTAAGGATGAGGTGCGTAAGGCTGGGTTGGAACTGGGGATTCCAGAATATTTGGTTTATCGTCAGCCGTTCCCGGGTCCGGGGCTTGGTGTGCGGATTGTTGGCGAGGTTACGGAGGAGAAGGTCCGCATTGTGCAGGATGCGGATGCGATTTATCGGGAAGAGATTGCTAAGGCTGGGCTTGATAAAGGGCTTGGGCAGTATTTTGCCGGACTTACGAATATGCGGTCTGTGGGGGTTATGGGGGATTTTCGGACCTATGACTATGCGGTGGCGCTTCGGGCTGTGAATACCAGTGACTTTATGACGGCGGAGTGTGCTCAGATTCCTTATGAGGTGCTGTTTAGGGTGACGAGTAGGATTGTTAATGAGGTGAAGGGAGTGAATCGGGTATTTTTTGATTTGACTTCTAAGCCGCCTGGGACTATAGAGTTCGAATAGGGGACATTTTGACCGGAAACCTTATAAAATAGGGGTTTCCGGTATTTTTATTTTCTTTGTGACACTAATATGACACTCGAAAATCAAGTTCGTACTTTTATTACCCTCTAAAATGGCGCTGTTGAAATTCCTGTTGTATTGTGGTAGAATCCATTCATGGAACCCATGACAGGGGTGGTAGCCTCCCGAGCCAATGACCGGCTTGCCGGAATACATAGGAAGGGAGGTGGCGCCAATGACAGCTGCAGATATCATTTTGATATTCATAGGGGTGATCGGCTTGCTGATTGCTTTCGGTAGCTTCGTTATAGCGTTGCTTGCCTTTCTCGACAGAGACAAGGACCACAAGCGAAAAAAATAATGCCCACCCTGTTGCAACCAGGATGGGCGCCTCTCACTGAGAGGTAAATAGTCCGCTTGGGAAACTCCACCTTTGGAGTGGGGCTCCTGAAGGGCGTCTGTTGGAGCAGGCGTCCTTCTTTAGTTAAAGGATAGCATAAAGCGGCAGAAAGTTCAAGAGAATTCTTCTTCCGGCGGCAATGCCCTCCGGAACTGATTGAGCCGGTCCGCCAGCTGCTGATCCTTGTCCGGGTAAAGATGGGAATAGGTGTCCAGCGTGGTCTTCACGGATTCATGCCCCAGCCGGTCCGCAATCTCCAATGGGGCAAAGCCCATTTCGATTAGCATACTGGCGTGGGAGTGCCTCAGATCATGGACTCTTATAATTGGCAGCCCTACTTTGGCGGCAATCCGCTTTATCTCCTTATCCAGGGCAGATTTTGTGAAATAGAATATCCGGTCCCCTTTTTCAATCCCATAGAGCTTTGACACATATTCCCGGATATCATCGTATAGAAAATCGGGTATGGATATGCACCGCTTGGCCTTGGGCGTCTTTGGCTCCAGGAATAATTCTTCCCCATTTACTTTTGCATAGTTTTTATTGATATCGATTCGCTTTGAAGGGAGGATATCGGCAGGGGTAAGGGCCAGCAGTTCCCCGGAGCGCATCCCGGTATAGAACAGTACATCAAAGGCCAGCTTCACAGAAGATTTTTGTATAGCGCTGGAAAACTGCTCATACTGCGCCTGTGTCCATATGTTCATTTCTTCGGCCCGGCTCTTCCCCATGCTGCCGGCAGCCCGGCATGGATTGGCAGAGAGCCGGTAATGGGCCACAGCATAATTCATAATGGCGGACAACTGATTATTGACCGTTTTAAGGTATGTCTGGGAAAACGGCTTCCCAGTTTCATCCCGATAGGATATCAGTTCATTCTGCCATTTTCGGACCTTGATAGTGTCGATATCGCATACTTTCAGATTCCCAAAGTAGGGTAGTAGCTTTCCTTTTATGATGAAACACTTATTTTCCATTGTGGTAGGTTTCAGGCGGTGGGCCATATCTTCCAGATAATTTTCTACAAGAGAAGAAAAGAGTATATCGCTGGTATTGTTTTGTTGATCTAGATAAAGGCGTTCATATTCCTTAGCTTCTCTCTGGGTTTTGAAGCCTCTTTTGCATATCTGTTTTTTAGTACCGGTCCAGTCTGTTGTGTAAAATTTTGCACGCCACCGGACAGTCTTTCCGTCTTTTAGGATATATTTATAGGCTGGCATGGAATTTCTCCCGTATAACATTCGACATTTTATTTTTTACATAAGAAGTAGTAATTGGTTCAGTATAATCAAAATATATAAGTGTAATTCCGTGGATTTCACATAATCTTTTTTTCTTTGAGTCATTAAATTGACGCTGTTTTAATCCGTTTATGCCTCCCCAATGCTCAATAACCTCAAAATGCTGAATCCCTTGATATTCAATACCTATTTTGAAATCTTTAATGTAAATATCAAGTTCCAGACCTTCCAGCCATTGTGCCCGGTAGTGGTATAGTACAGTGCAGGTAGAAAATATATTTTCAACAATATTATAGAGAAGCTTTTCATGAATCCATTTTCCACGTCGAGTCTTTAATTCTGTTTCAGGATCAAGTATTTTTATATCTGGAAAAACAACATTTTTAAGAATATTCATTATATAACAATCAAGCTCATTATGATATACAGGGTCTGCTCCAATATAATATTCACAGTACTTCCAATTTCGGGTGTAAAATTCTAGGGTTCTCCAGATATTAGAATATTTATAGCATTCTCTAAGATTTTGCATATAAAATTCATTTAAAAATCCATTATGTGCTGATGGCAAAATATGTACAGGAAATGTGGAACAAAGCAGAGAAGCATCATTGTACATAGAGGAACGATTTTTCCAAAATTTCACTCTTAATGGACGAAACTCTTTTAAAGTTCCATAGTATCCATTATAAGCATCTTTGAGGCAGGGCTTTGGTCTGCTTGGAATAACAATTTGAAGTTTATCCATTTTACTTTTCTTTATCCCTTCGGTACCATTCGAAGGGTATTATTTTCCCATGTTTGTAGTTCCTGTCTTTTTCATTGGCTTATCTGCTGCAACAGATTCCTCATTGATACGTTTTATATATCCTTTTAGTTCTCCACGAAATTCATACTGAGCTTTGGACGGAAGTTGGTGGATGAGTGATAACCATTCTTCATCTTCTAAAGTAAGTATTTGGCTAGAGAGAGCATTTCCAGTCATTAAATAGTCCATGGTTGTGTTTAGCAAATTTGCTACTTTCAGTAATTTGTCAGCAGAGGGAGGACTATTATCCCATCGTCGCATAGTACCATTGCCAAGCCCCAAAACAAGTTCAATATTTTTTATATTAGTATTTTTCTGTTTGGCAAGAAATTTAATCCGTTCTAATAAGGTCATAAATTCTCCAAAGTAGCATAAAAGCTATTGACAAATAGCAAATAAGCTATTGTTATAAAAACATCAAACAACAAGTTGCAATAAAAAAGTAAAAATTTAACTAATCGAAAGGAGGTAATAAAAGTGAGACGTTCGAAAGAGAATAACCTCCCAAGTGTTCGTATTGAAAATAGGGGTGCCTTAACAAAAGTATATGTTGATGGTGAAGAACTGCACGGGGTCAAAAGTATTGAATTTTTACATGACAAAACCGTAAGGAGTTTTCCCATTTTAAAAATTGAACTTATGACTGAATGTATCACCATAGATACAGCCCAAGTTTTTGAGTTACCGGAGATTTACCATCCGTTCTACGTATCATCAGACAAACTGATTGATGCCGGATTTTTAACCCTCGATCAGTTAAATGAATTAGTGGATAAAGGTCTATTGTAAAGTTTCTGGTGCAGCTTCAAAAATTGGACAACTGGATACATGACAGGATGCATAAACGGAGTGCTTGCACAGAAAACGACCTTTCACAAAACCCTGCTTTTCTAAAGTTGAGGCATCAAGATAGGTGATTTGAATGCTGCATTCGTTATCTAAGGTGGGACAGTAACCGGTAACAATTTTCTGCATATATTGCAAATTCTCCTTCCGCCAGCCTGTCTATCTTGCTCATAAATTAGTTTATAAGCAGACATGGAACTCCTTTTTTCATTAACACTTTGATTGCATAAATTTTAACACATAATTGCAACTTGTTAAAGAAAAAAATACGAAAGGAGCAAAGGAATGAAGAGAAAATTATCTCCATGGGGAAAACAGTGCAAGATCCAAATGGTTGTTCTGGGTAAAAAATTAGAGGATGTAAGCAAAGAGACAAATCTATCCAGAACCTACATATCATCCATCATAAATGGCCGGATATATGCACCTGATGAAACGGTACAGGCTATTAGTAATGCTTTAGATGTTGATATTGCATTGGAACGGTGAAGAATCAATTGACTATGGGTATAAGTACATTATAGAGCATGGAGGTGAGAAATAAATGGGACGACGCCCAACAAAAGCAGCGGACAATCCGTTCTGCAAAGCAAGATTAGAAGCAGCAAGATATAATGACAGGCTATTTTCTAAGGATGGTGCTGCGGAACTGCTGGGAATATCGGTATCAACACTTTCAGATTATGAACTTGGGATAACAAAAGTTGTACCACCGGATATGGTTTTGAAGATGGCAGATTTGTATAATGCGCCAGAACTTCGCAATTATTATTGTAGAGAGTTATGTCCACTTGGTGGAGATATGCCTGTGTTGGAATTAGAAGATTTGGATCGGATTTCAATTAAGGCACTTGCCGCATTCCGCAAACTAGGCGAAACCAAAGATCTTTTGTTGGATATAACAGAGGATGGCGTGATTGATGAATCAGAAAGACCACAGCTAGACAAGATTCTTGGGACGCTTGATGAGTTGGAGCAGGTAGCACAGAGCTTGAAAGTTTGGGTAAAAAAGAATCTATGAGTTAAGGAGGAATTGTATGGGAGCATTAGCGACAGCTCCAGGAGTGCTAGGCGCAGCATTAACAACGTACGTAACAGTAGCAGACGTCATGAAGCTTATTGGATGTAAGGACAATAAGGCTTATCAAATTATTCGTGCAGTGAATCAGCTGGCAAAAAAAGAAGGTCAATTTGAGTATGGACAGGGAAAAGCTAGCAAATATCTATTTGCGGATAAATTTGGAATACCTATTGAAGTAGTTGACTCAATTATAGAAATGAGGGAGGTATGAGCATGGCATTTTATAGGACATGCCCAAAGTGTGGAGCTGCGTTGGATCCGGGAGAGCACTGCGATTGTGAGAAAGAAGCCGAAAAGCAAGAGGATTTTTTCGAAAAACAGCTTCGCATAAATCCGGAAACGGGACAGTATGCTTTACGATTGGGTGAGATAGAATGCGAAAAGGTTTAACGAAGAGAGGCAGAGTGAAAAAGATGAATGCAGTTGATTTGTTTTTGCGGGTGCTTCTTTTAATGGCAATATATGTTGTTTTGAGTGTGATTATTCTTAGCAGAATAGAAAACCAAGAATGTTCAATACCTCAAGTCAGAGTGATAGATACATATATAGAAGAAAAAGCGGAAGAATGGGTACCTACAATGGATATGGCTCAAGAGTATGTTATGACACTGGAAGAACTGGAGGCGGAACAATATTGGGATAGCATGGATCTTCTTGCTTTATGTGTCATGGCGGAGGCAGAGGGGGAGAGCGAATTGGGGAAACGTTTAGTGATAGATGCGATTTTGAATCGGGTGGGACATCCGGATTTCCCTGATAATGTCATAGACGTGATTTCTGCTCCCAATGCATTTACATCATATAGTGATGGGCGAATAGAGCGTGTGGAGCCGACATGGGAGATATATCGACTAATTGTTGAAGAACTTATGGAACAAACAAACCACGAGGTTCTGTACTTCACGGCCGGCGATTGGCCGAAATATGGCACACGATTGTTTCAGGAGGGAAATCATTATTTTTGTGGATAGGGGGTGAGCAATTAACAATGAATCTAGGCAGGAATTATAACAATATGGAAAAAGAGCACTCGGCAAAAGCCAAAGCGCCCTACAGACAACCATATTGTATCAGTTTCTGCTTTACAAATCAAGTAAAAATACAATATGGAGGTAAAAAATGAGTAATTTAACAATTCAGAATGTCCTCGATCAGAGGAATAACTACAATCTTGCAATTCCGTTTGTGGAAACTCAACAGATCAATCCCTTTTACAAAATGAGTGTGACCTTACTTTATGTGGAGACGGATGAAAGGGCGTCACAGATTTTTAAAGTAGGCTCCCGATTCCTTGGCAATAATCGGTGGGAAGATTTATATTCCTTGACTAAACCATTTCTGCACAAGATGGCTACAGAGGCTGGGATTCAGTTTGCTCCTGGATCTGGCGATGTGTCAAAGATTGATGAAAACACTTGGAAAGCAAGTGCATTTGGGGCAATACGGCTTCCGGATGGAACTGTAAGGACCAGTAACAATTTCAAAGTAATTGATTTGGATACAGAGGAAAAGAAGTATCGAATAGCCTATGAAGAAAAGGCGGAAAGAGGAATCGCTGATTATAAAGCGGCTACAGATGCTTCCAAAAAATATGCAGGGGCATGGGTGGATACTGGTCGAACAAATGAGAAAGGTTACGCTGTCAAATTATATAAGGTTTCCGAGCAGGAAAGAGGAAAGTATATAGAGAACAGCTTGCTTGAAGCTATGACACAGTTACGGGCCAATGCTCCACAGAAAGCTGCTACAGGAGCTATCCTTAGGGTTATTAGGGATCTTTTGGGCATTAAAGGTACATATACGATTGATGAACTGAAAAAGCCTTTCGCAATAGCAAGAACTTCTTTCTCTCCAGATTATAATGATCCAATAGTTAAGCAGATGTTATTGCAACAGGCAATGCAGAGTGTGGGAAATTTATTTGGAAATGTCCAGCCAGTGGTACAGACAATTTCTATTCCTTCGGTAGATGATGAAGTGGATGTTCCTGCAGATGTATACGAAACAGGGCGGCCCCAGGGGGGCCAGATACTAGAACAACAACAGCCTCCCGTTCAGGAGCAGGAGCATGAAGATCGCTCAAATGACTTCTATTGTGATAAGTGCGGCAAGGTGATTCCGGAGAAAGTTTGGGACTATTCGTATGACAAATTCGGACGTCCGTTATGCTATGACTGCCAAAAGGCTATTGCAAAAGAAGAGGGTGCAGACTATGTTTGTGCCGAATGTGGGGCAGTGGTCAATGAAAGAGTATATAAGTATTCTCTTAATAAGTTTGGCAGACCACTTTGCATGAAGTGTCAGAAGGGGGCAGGAAAATGAAGATAATCAGAATCACTACAGAGAATGAAATTTCCGTACATGATTTTCCGGAGGGCAGTCATCATGTACAGAATAAAGTATTGCGGGAGCTGATTGGACCACGCTGTGAATTATACGAGCATGTTATGCCAAACAGGCTATATAAGAATCTCGGGGCTTCAAACAAAGTTGGAAAAGAAAAGGGAAGCTACGTAAGCATGCTGGTTGATGAAGAGGGGCTTTATCACAATCTGGAAATTAATATGGCCGGAAGTTATCTATATGAAACAGATAAGCATGGCTGTGCGATTGTGGGGAATATCCTGATAGTTGGCGAAGTGTGGGAAAGAAATGGAATTGATTTCTGCGGAATATCAGATGCTCAGTTTGCACTCCTTTACCCTAAATTAGAAGAATTGACAAAGAAAGCGAGGGATGTTAAATGAGAATATTACATACATCGGATTGGCATTTGGGGTCATTTAGAAGTCCGGTAAAAGATGGAGTAAATCTCCGTACAGAAGATACAAAACATTGTTTGGATGAATTAGTAAGGGTGGCAAAGGAGGAAAAACCGGATTATGCTCTTATCTCTGGGGATATATTTGATGTCGGCAAGATTTGGTCGGACAGATGCTGTGAAGAAATTGTTACGGCTATTCATTACATCCGGGAGCTGGAAGCAGTATCAAAGCAAGTAATTGTTATGCGTGGTACTCCTAATCATGATGGGAGCGGCCAGTTTAACGTACTGGGAGAAATGTTTGCGGATTCTCCCAATGTTCATGTTATTACAATGCCGCAAGTTCTGCAGTTTGATGATGTTGATGTAGCAGTCTTACCGGGATTTGACAAGGGAATTTACAGGGCTAAGTTCCCGGGGCTTTCCAGTGAGAAAGAAAATGAGGTATTTACACAGGAGCTTTCTAATCTTGTTCTTGGTTTGAAGGCACAGTGCAGGTCGGACAAAAAGAGTATATTAATGGCTCATTACACTGTCCCAGGCTGTAACACGGAAAGCGGTCAGACAATGCTGCTGACACAATTTGAGACGGCTCTAACACAGGAGGTTTTGCTGGCAGCTGAGTATGATCTTGTGGCTCTGGGACATATTCACAGACCGCAGAGAGTGACAACAAACGATTGGTACTATTCAGGGGCGGTTTCCCAGATAAATTTTAATGATGAAGGACAAGAACGGGGATTCTGGATACATACAGATATGCCATTTAGTGGATGGGACAGCGTTTTCCATAAGCTTCCCACTAGAGAACATATTACATTTTATTTTACAGATACGGATATTACAGCAATTAATCTTGGAAGCATTGATGAAGTGGCATTTAATTACTGGCGTTATAACGGCGCAGTGCAGGATAAGATTGTCAGAATCCGGTATAGCTGCTCTGCAGAGAACAGTAAGGCATTAAATAAAGCACTGGTAGAAAAGACGCTGCTTGATGATGGGGCTTTCATGGTATGGGAGATTCTGCCCGATAAGATTGATGAATTTGTAAACCGGACAGAGCTTACAATTGCAACCGATCCAGAATCCAATCTTATTAAATATTTTGAAGAAAAACAGGTCCCGCAGGATAAAGTGCAGGAGTTAGTATTGAAAGCAAGAACTATTATCACAGAGGCAGAAGCAAATATGCCAGCAGCGGCCAATACCGGTATTTTTGAACCGATGGAAATTTCAGTCAAGAATTACCGCAACTATGAGGATGAAACATTTAGCTTTGAAAACATTACCTTCTGCACAATCAATGGACAGAATGGGGCAGGAAAGAGCAGCTTATTTATGGATGCCATTATTGACTGCCTGTATGAACAGCCACGGGAAGGGGTTATTAAGGACGGAACCGGGAGGGCTCCATGGCTGCGCAATGATGAAGCGGTACGCTCTGGCTCCATCATGTTTACTTTCCGTATTGGTGAGAAAAAGTACAGGGTAACAAGGACAAGAGCTCGTTCCGGAAAGGGAACATTGAACCTGGCAGAATATGTTGGGGATGCTTGGGAAGACCGTTCAAAAGAACGACATAATGATACCCAGCAGGAAATATTGAATTTAATCGGCATGGACAGCTTTACATTTAAGTCTTGTGCATTGATTATGCAGGATCAATATGGTCTCTTCTTACAAGCAAAACCGGAAGAAAGAGTGGAAGTCCTTGGAACGTTGCTTGGCCTGGAGGTTTACCAGCTTATGGAAAGGATTGCTCTGGACAAGGCAAAGGTGTATGGGGCAAAGAACCGTGAATTAAAACAGGAGGTGGAGATTCACCGTAGTACCATATCTGGCTTCGGCAATCCTGATGAAGAATTGAGCATCTGCCAGACCGAACTTGCAGGATACGAAAGCAGCTTGAAGGAGAAAACTGCTGAGCGTGATAAGAACAAACTGCTCCTTGCGAACCAGCGGGAGGCCGCAGAAAGGCACACAAAGCTATTGGCAGCTATTACAATGCTGAAATCCAAAAAGGACATTACAGAGCAAAATAGAGCTACTCAGCAGGAAATTATAGAAAGCTGTTCGGTTATTCTTGACGAGCGTTTGGAGATTGAGGCAAAGGTGGCAGAGCATAAGGCCCTTATGGAGCGTGAAAGGCAGTTGACCAGGGAATCTGCTTTATACTCCGCAAAGAAGCGTGAAGCTGAGGAACTTGTGGTACAGGCAGTAGCGGAACAGGAGACTATTGATACATATAAGGCAAGTGTAAAGCAAAAGGAGAATGAACTGTCATGGACACAGCCTACAGATCAGGATGCGGTCATCAAGGAGAAAGCCGCAGAATATGAGCAGCAAAAGAAACTTTTGGATGAGGCATACGAGCAGGAAAGGGCATATAACGCCGTGAACCAGAATCTGACGCAGGCAAGA
The DNA here is from genome assembly GCF_036941035.1 of Candidatus Merdisoma sp. JLR.KK006. NCBI lineage: Bacteria > Bacillati > Bacillota > Clostridia > Lachnospirales > Lachnospiraceae > Candidatus Merdisoma > Candidatus Merdisoma sp. JLR.KK006. The sequence continues at coordinate 133,924 of NZ_JAYMNS010000007.1, forward strand.
TACAGCTTACAGCAGATATTATTAAAGTATGATTCAGATGTAAAACGTCTGCAGTTTAGCGAGGATGGGCTGAAAAAGAAAGCGGAACTTCTCTCAAACGTGGAATGTGTGGATATATCTAACGCAAAATGTGGTTTCCTTGCGGATGCGATTTCTGCAAAAGATGCACTTGGGGATTATTCCAGGCAATATGCGGAACTGAAAAAATCCTGTGAAAATCAGGAGGCGCCGCTTAGGAAACAGATTGCAGAGCTGGAAAAAGAACTGTCAAGCATGGCCTTTGATGCGGAAAAAGTGGCGGTATTATCAAAGAAGATTGCAGAACTGAAGCCCTATGTTGCGAAATTTGAAGCTATCAAGCAGCGAGAAGGCAAGGCTGCTTTGCTAGAGGCTGATTTGAAGCATTTGCAGTCAAATATATCCGAAGCAGAAAAAAGGCTTGCAGAGGTCAAATTAAAGAGCACAGAGGTGGAGCAGGAGCGTGACCAGTATGCCAAAGCATTTGCAAAGCATACTGATACACTCAGTCAGATTACATTGCTTTCCCCATGGCTTGAAAAGGAAAAGCAGCTTCCTGTGGCAGAGGAAAGAAAAACCACAGCTATGAGCCGAGTTCTGGAACTGGATGAAGAGTTAACTAGCATTGCTGCCGAAATTGGTGAAAAGCAGGCGGAGGCAGACAAAGAAATTCTGCTCATGAATGGCATGGATGAACTTACTAGCATTGTTGCTGAAATGGATGCTGAGGTGGATGCTATGAATGCTTTGATCAGGGAAAAGCAAATGAAAATAGGTGCTTTACAGCAGAAATCAGATCAAGTTTCTAAATTGAAAAAAATAATAGCTGCCAAACAGGAAAAGCAGGTTAATTATGCAAAGGAAACAGCGGATTATGAGGCTTTGAAAATGGCTTTCAGCCAAAGCGGTGTTCCCCATCAGATTATCCGTTCTATTATTCCTCGGCTTACAGTGGCCTCCAATACTATTTTAGGACAGATGACTGGGGGCAAAATGGGTGTGGAGTTCCGCCTAGAACAGCTACAGAAAAATGGAAAGGAAAAAACTTCTTTGGATATTTTCATTGAGGAATCCGGAAAGCCGGCACTGCCTTATTTGTCAAAGTCAGGGGGAGAAAAGGTGAAATCCTCCCTGTCAGTTATCCTTGCGCTTGCTGAAACTAAATCGTCATCTGCTGGGATACAGCTTGGAATGCTTTTTATTGATGAACCCCCATTCTTGGATAGTGATGGAATACAAGCATATTGTGATGCACTTGAAACTATTCAAGGCAGGTACAGGAACATAAAGATTATGGCAATCACACATGATCCTACCATGAAGGCCAGATTCCCACAAAGCATAACGGTAATAAAAGATGAATATGGAAGCCATGTAACGTGGGATTAATGGAAAAATAAATTGTACTGGAAAGACAGAATGCTGGAAAAGGGAGGAGCTTTGTGTGGCAGATAATAAGAAATATTATTACCTCAAATTGAAAGAAGGTTTTTTTGATTCAGAGGACATGAAACTGTTGCAGGGGATGAAAGATGGATATTTGTACAGTGATATACTTTTAAAATTGTATTTACAAAGTCTTCGGCAGGAGGGACGTCTGATGTATAGGGGCATTGTTCCCTATACACCAGAAATGATAGCTACCATTACACACCATCAGATCGGAACGGTGGAGAAAGCAATGGATATATTGGAGCAGATGGGCTTCATAGAGATTCTGGATAATGGAGCAATTTATATGTTGGATATTCAGAATTTTATAGGTCAGAGCTCTAGCGAAGCTGATCGTCGGAGAGCTTACCGAAATATGATAGATACTGAAAAATTAAGGATATCGGAATATAGAAATGTGACAAATGTCACGACAAATGACGGTCAAATGTCCGACAAAAGTATACCAGAGATTAGAGATCAGAGATTAGATATTAGAGATAAAGAGAATAAAAATATTCTTGCTCAGAGCTCTGACAAGCAGACCTCTGAACCGGAGGCAGATGTAGAAGCCCTTCTGCTCAATGATGGAACTGAGTGGCGGCCAACAGAAGCATTATTCGCAGAATACGTAAGACTTTACCCAAAAGTGGATGTAAAGCAACAGTTCAACGAAATGCGATGCTGGTGCTTGTCGAATCCACAAAAACGAAAGACAAAAAAGGGCATAAAAAGATTTGTAAACTCCTGGCTAGCGAGAGAGCAGGACAAGGGAGGAAACAGGGCTATTGATTACAAGGCCCAGAAAAAAAGCCAGTTTCACAATTTTAAAGAGAGAAAATATGCTCCAGAAGAAATGGAAAAATTTATAAACATGTAAAGTATAGAATTTGTGAGAAAGGAGGTATGGTTGTGAATCGGTCAAAAATTGAGTGGTGTGATCATACCTGGAATCCGATAACGGGATGCTGGCATAATTGTGAATACTGTTATGCCAGAAAAATGTCAACTAGGTTTGCTGGGGACGTAAGATTGAATAAGATGGCAAAAAAGGATTATTTCATGGTTCCAGCGGCTGATAGTAAGAGAAAGCTATATGTTTTAGACGCTCCTATGCTGAATGAAACTGGAAATCCTTTGGTATATCCATTTGGATTCGAGCCTACATTTCACAGATACCGCCAGAATATGCTGGACAAGTTGAAAATGGGAAATAACATTTTTGTTGGAGCTATGGCAGATATATGGGGAACGTGGGTACCAGATGAATGGATCAAGTGGGTTCTGGATATATGCCAGACACATCCCATACATAACTACCTGTTCCTGACAAAAAATCCAGACAGATATGTAGAACTGTGCCTGAAAGACTTGCTCCCAGAAGCTCAAAATATGTGGTATGGAGTGACGGTTACAAACGCTGAGCAGGCATATACAGCGGAAGCAGCAATGCAAGATATGCCGTCGGATGCACATGCTTTTTTGAGTATAGAGCCACTTCTAGAAGAACTCTCAGGTGCTCTGGAAATAATAATTGCAAATTTTACAGACTGGGTAATCATTGGCGCAGAAACAGGGCATAGAAAAAATAAAGTTGTCCCTAAAAAAGAATGGGTAGAAGATATTGTGAGATTATGTGGAGAGGTAAATGTCCCTGTATTTATAAAAAACAGCCTTATTCCGATTGTTGGCGAAGAAAATATGCGTAAGGAATTTCCCAAACAATTACAGCAGTCAGGGATAAGTCCAAAGATGGAGGCCAGGCTTTTTGCTCTATGTGCGAATTGCAAATCTCGAATGCGAAAAAACGATATGATTACCCTAATGGCAAGATCTATGCGTGGGGAGCAGGCAAAACAATTTGGCTTTATGTGCAAAGGTTGCTTTAGAAAGTTTTGTAATGATCTAGAACTGCAAATTCCAGAGTTGGAAAGAATGAAAGGAACTGAGGTATGATGATACAGAAGACAGAACTGTTGTATGCCATGGCAAGGGCGACTAAGTGTATGGGGGAAAGATGCCCTGTCAGATTTGAGTTGGATGGAAATTATCTTAGTCTGGTAAAAATGGCATGAGGGCAATAATGAAATATCCTGGCAGTAAATGGAGCATTGCAAAATGGATCATAGATTTCTTCCCAGAACATCACAGCTATTTGGAGCCATTCTTCGGTAGCGGAGCTATCCTCTTTAATAAGCCACGGAGCCATATTGAGACAGTCAATGACTTAGATGGGAATGTTATAAACCTATTTGAGTGGATTAAGAGGGATCCGGAACGCCTGGCACATGAGATTTATTATACGCCCTATTCCCGGCAGGTGTATGAGGATGCTTTTACTCTGGTACCAGAGGACAGCCTTGGAAAAGCCGTTAATTTTTACATACGATTGGAAATGGGGCATGGGTATAGAACAAATGGAGAAAAGGTTGGCTGGAAGAATGATGTACAGGGGCGTGAACGTGCCTATGCTGCGCAATATTGGTGCGAATTGCCAGAAAGGATTATGCAGGCTACCAAGCGGCTTAGAGGTGTCCAGATAGAATGTCGGCCTGCTGTGGAGTTGATTGAGAGGTTTAATTTTCCCAACGTACTTATTTACTTAGATCCGCCTTATGTGCTCAGTACCAGGCATGGTAAACAATACAGATGTGAGTTAGACGATAAAGGTCAGGTTGAGTTACTGGATGTAGCTCTAGCACACAAGGGACCATTGCTGATATCTGGCTATGACAATAAGTTATATAATGACCGCCTGCAGAACTGGCATCGGGAGGAAACAACCTGCTGCTCACAGGTATGCAGCAAAAAGCGAGAAGTATTGTGGATGAATTTTGAGCCACAGAAGCAGATAGAATTATTTGATGTGCTAGATTTGGCATCCACTTTTAATTAGAAAGAGGATAAGAGAAAGGAGCCGCCTCCGGCCGGGGTAACGCTATAGCAGGCTCTGAAAAAATGAAAATATTATCATGTGGAGCTGGACAGCAAAGTACGGCATTAGCATTAATGAGCTGTGATAATGTGTTAAATCCAGGGAAATTTCCTCTCGTCCCGATTTATGATGCAGTTTTGTTTTGTGATTTAGGCGGGGAAAGGGAGTGGGTATACCGACAGGTAGATTTTTTACAAAAAGAATGCACAAAAGTTGGAATCCCATTTTACATACTTCGGGGAAAGAATCTGAAGGAAGATTATATGAAAAATTATGGAAGAAGCCGAGTGGTGACAATTCCTTTTTGGAGCATTGATGAAAACGGCAAGAAGGGAAAGATGACGAGACATTGCACGATTGATTACAAGATAATTCAGATGCAGAATTTTGTGAGATGGAATCTGTTGGGATACAGAAAAGGCGAGAGGACAAGACCAGAGGACATACAATCCCATGAAATGCATATAGGATTTACGTCAGAGGAGCAGCAACGCATATTTGATAGCAAACATAAATTGTTTGTGAACAAATTCCCTATGGTGGAAATGGGGTTGGTTAGGGCTGATAACTACGCCTATGTGAAAGAACGCTGGGGAATGGAGACACGTGGAAGTGCCTGCTTATTCTGTCCATTTCATACAAATTATTTTTTTCACGAATGTAAGCAGAGTTGTAAGGCTGATTATCAGACGGTGTTGGAATTTGATGAAATGTTAGAAAATGGGATACCTAATTCCAGAATTGGAGTACCAAATAGCAAAGTGTACATCAGCCGGAGCCGAAAGAGAATCAAAGACTTGACGGAACTTGAATGCAGAGATAGGGAGACATTTTATTATAAAGAGCAGCAGATTTGGAATGGATTTTAACTTGGACATGATTTAGGAGGATAACATGAACCTAAGATTGGTCAGCGCCGAAGCAGTCAAAGATATTATTTGCAAATACGAAAATAGGATAATCCAGAGGACTATGATTTTTGAGGTTGAAAAGCTGAATGGATGTCTTGCGACAGAAGAGCAGGCATTGGAGATATTGGGGAATACCGATATGGAGTTTGAGGATTAGGAATTAGGATTTAAGGATGATAAGGCATGATAAAAAGAAAAAACAGATTAAAGGTCAGATAGATATATTTGGCTATACAAAAGAAAGGCAACATGCGTCAAACTCTTGCGAACAATGCATTTGCGAAAAATGTCTCTATCGTTGGAGCGGTAGATGTCCATATGGAGGCTGTTATGACAAAATTCGAGCAGTGGAAGAACCCTATGATAGAGCTCATCCCAATGAAGCCCCAAGAACGGCATGGAGTAACTGGGACCAGCCAGGGGAACAGGCACATTGGTGCCGTGGAGGTTCTTTCTATCCGGCGTTTTACTGCGAGAAATTTGTAAAGTATACCGGTTGCTCCGTAGAAGAATGCATGGATTGCCCTATTCAAGTATTCCAGGATGGATATATAATTTGCGCTTTAAAACATGCAATAGGCTGTGCAGCATGTATAGATAGATATGGGGGCAGAAATGTTGAAAAAGCATATGAATGCCATTTTATGACGGATTCTGGATGTGAGCATATGAGTGCGATAAAGAATCAAATTTTAGATGCTGCTGCATTGGGAGAGAATATTGAATTATGTAAAGAGCAGTGTTGCATTGGCTGCACAAGAAGATGCAGTTATAGGTGCAGTAAAGGTGCAACTTAGGATTTAGCGGAAGTATAATGTACCTTGACAACTAAATATTGGCTAGTAATAATTTTGATTTTCCTCTTGACAAAGTGTACAATGTACACTATAATAACATTATAAGATAAATCACAGGAGGGAAACAAAATGAAAGAAATGGTAATTAACGAATATGGTGTTGAGATTGATTACGAAGTGGCAGTTATGATGATGGATGATGAAATTAGAGAAGTGCTTCATATGACATTGGCTCCCTGCACAAATCAAGAATTTTTTGATGCTTATGCAAAGGCTCATGCTGAAAAATATGGCGAAGAGGATTGGCAGCCAGCACAGGCTAATCCGGTGATGTAAAATATGAACAGCGTAAGGGATTTATCTGGACAGACATTTGGAAAACTGAAAGTTTTAAAAAGAGATGAAACAGCCCCTAAAGGGCGCAGTAAATGGATCTGTTAATGTGATTGTGGTAATACAATATCTGTTTTGCGGAATCATTTAACCTGTGGCACTACCGCCTCCTGCGGATGCATAAAAAAATACGTGAATTTAAAAGTTATCAAAAACGGCACACGGTTTGGACAGTTGGAGGCAATTGAGCGCACAGAGCAAAAAAGCGGAAACTCCTATATTTATAAATGCAAATGTGATTGTGGAAACATTTGTTATGTATCTAGTGCAAATCTTAAAAACGGATCTACTAAAAGTTGCGGATGTCTTGCGGCAGCTGTGCATAAAGAGACAATTAAAAAAGCATCTGGAATCAGGGAAAATTTTTATGTTGATGGGTCCGATATAATTAATATTGTTTCAGACGAGCCTAGATGTGATAATACAAGCGGGTGTAAAGGTGTATCATGGGATAGGTCTGTTAATCTCTGGAAAGCGTATATTACTTTTAAAGGCAAGCGATATTATCTTGGTTCATCTCCGGATTTTAAATATGTCATTTCTTTGCGAAAAGCAGCCGAAAAAGAGCTTTACGGAGATTTTTTAGAATGGTATGCTTCAGAGCATCCAGAACAATGGAAAAAAATAACAAGGAAGAAGAAAAAATGATTAAAGATGTTAGAAAATCGGTCGGCTTAACACAGAAACAATTTTCAGCCCTGTTTGAGATTCCAATAGACGTTGTAAAAAGCTGGGATTCCGGAAGGCGAAAGCCGCCAGAGTGGGCTGAAAAGCTGATAATTGAAAAACTGAATAGTATAAAAGAGACTACTAGCCAATAGTTGGTTGGTAGTTTTTTATTATTAAAAATTAGGGTTTAGGAGGTAGTTGATTTGAAATATAAATGTGTTTGTCGAAATGTGATGAAGATGGTTTTGAAATACCAAACGAATGTGGATTTGTAAAGGTTGGGAGTATTTGGGAGAGGGATGATGATGTGAGCATTATCGGCGGTGATGTGCATCTGGAATCTTTGGATAATGTCTCTGATTTCGGATGGCTTGAAATAACATTTGATGATTTGAAAGAAAACTTTGTTAGGATTTAGGAGGTTTTTATGATTAAAGGAAAATCAAAAGTAGAGTTTGGGACAGGAGATATACTTATAACTCCGCTTGTAAAGGAAGATTTAACTAAAGGATGTCTTGTATTGCAGAATAAAGGCAATAGAGTAATAGGCGAATATTCTCCGGCAAAAGATTTTGAAAAAAGTGAATCAGATACACTGATCACTTTTACAAAAACCGAAAGCATTGATGTACTGATTGAGAGACTGGAAAAATTAAAGCTAATGATGAATGGAGATGTAGAAGAGTGCAGGACTGGATTCGAATATGAATTTTAGGATTTAGGGGGACGGTATGAAAAGATTAACTTATAAAGCAAGATACCAGGCAGGGTATAAGGCAAATAGAGATGTGCGTGTTTGGGAATGCATAGATAAACTTGGTCAGTTAGAGGACTTAGAGGAACAAGGGAGGTTGCTGAAACTTCCTTGTGCGGTGGGGGATACAGTATATTGCATTTACAACAAATACACAAAATGTATCGAATATGGTCAAAGGTTCAGTGCGCATAATTGCGAAGGTTGTCCGGCTAAATGTGACAGCAGAGAGGAATATTATATAGAACCGAAGAAAGTCTATAATCTTGATTGGATTGTTGCACAGATTAAACATTTTGGGAAACGTGTTTTTCTCACCAAAGAAGCGGCCAAAGCCGCATTGAAAGAAATGAGAGAATGACGGGGAAAGGATAGGGGAAATTATGGACTTTAAAATACCATTACATGTTGCAAAACAGATAAAAAGATATTGCGAGCAACAGGAATTTGATGATGATGAAAATAAAGAATCTTGCAGATATTGTGTTTTTCAGTGCAAACAGAGCTGCAGATTACATGATAATAAAATGGGATTTCCAAGTGATTGGAAAACGCCATAGAGGAATGGCATGCAGAAAGCATTTGCAGATTGAGGTGAGGATATGACCAGTTTAGAAAAACAATCCAAGGTAAAAGATGTGCTATTTCGCATGTGTGGATATGGTGATGGTTGTCCGGATTGTTGGGAGATTAAACTGAAATTTAAGAACAGAGGAAAGGATAACTGAAGGTGTATGAACAGTTAAGCATATTTGATTATATAAATATTCTTGACAGCAATAATGATAAACAACATTGGACAATACTTGAGCCACAGAAAAATCATTTTATCCTACCTAAGACAAACGGTACGGAAAGATGGAGGAAAATAGAGTGTCAAGTATTTTATCCGAAAGTGAACAAAAAGGTTGTGGAACTTTATGAGTATAAGGACTTCACATTTCGTAGTATAAAGAAATGGGACCCTAAAATGGGTAACAGCGAAATATTGGCATGGAGGGAAATTGAAGCAGTATAAAATTTAGTTTGGGATCAGGAAGAGCTGGGAGCCATATACAATTATCAGGGTTATCCTGGTAAGGTGCTGTATGGTGTACTCAGGGGGATGGGCGGGCGAAAAAAATGAAAGGAGGCCGGAGCCGCTGGCCAGCGTAAAGGATATCCTGGCTCCTTCCGAAAACTATGATTAATGGAGAATTGATAGTAGATAACTTTGCCGGAGGCGGAGGTGCCAGTACCGGAATTGAGATAGCAACCGGATATAGCGTGGACATAGCAATCAACCATGATCCGGAAGCCATTCGGATGCACAAGACTAATCATCCCCATACAAGGCATTATTGTGAGAGTGTTTGGGATGTGGACCCGGTTAAGGTTTGTAACGGCCATCCCGTGGCTCTTGCGTGGTTTAGCCCGGATTGTAAACACTTTAGTAAAGCAAAGGGAGGGAAGCCAAAGGACAAAAATATACGAGGTCTTGCATGGGTGGCGCTCCGCTGGGCGGGATTGGTTCGGCCCAGAGTGATTATGCTGGAGAATGTGGAGGAATTTAAAACATGGGGACCATTAAATCGGGGACATAGGCCTATTAAAGCCAAACAGGGAGATACATACCAGAAGTTTATTCAGCAGCTCAATGATTTGGGATACGAGGTGCAAACGCAGGAATTGGTAGCGGCTGACTATGGAGCCCCCACCATGCGTAAGAGGTTTTTCTTAATCGCCAGATGTGACAGCCGGCCTATTATCTGGCCGGAACCAACACATGGCCCCAGGGATAGTAAACAGGTAAAGGATGGTTTGTTAAAGCCATACATAGGTGCATATACCCAGATAGACTTTAGCAAGCCTTGCCCCAGTATTTTTGACAGCAAGAAGGAAATCTGGGAGAAATATGGTATACGTGCACAGAGGCCGCTTGCGGAAAATACCATGCGGCGAATTGCCAAAGGGTTACAGAAATTCGTTTTGGAGAATATAGAGCCTTTTCTAATTCAGGTTAACCATGGTGGAGGGGATGACAGGCGTTTGAAGGACTTAAAGGAGCCTATGCCGACCATGACAGGAAAGAACGGTTTTGGAGTAGTCCAACCATATATAACAATGATTGGTCAGACGGGATTTGCACAGGACAGGAGCAAAGACATAAGAGAGCCGCTGACTACAATAGTTAGTAAAAATGAACATTGTCTAGCAGAAGCTATTCTGTCCCCATACATTATGTGCAACAATGCAAATAATGTTGGTGGAGATATTAAGAACGGTCTTCCCACAATCACTACTGGAAATCGGAATTTCCTTATGGCACCAACTTTAATCCAGTATCATTCGGAGACATCCGGTAAGGAGGTCAGAGGGCAGACGATGAAAGATCCGATTATGACCGTGGATGGTTCAAATCGTTACGGGCTAGCCGTATCCTTTCTGAGTAAGTTTTACAAGAGTGGGACGGGCCAGGATATCCGGGAACCATTACATACTATCACATGCTCTCCAGGTCATTTTGGAGAGGTAAGGGCATTCTTGATTAAGTACTATGGCCAGGGAATAGGTCAGGATATCCAAGAGCCATTGGATACCATACCAACGCATGACCGTTTTGGTTTGGTAACAATTAAGGGCACGGACTATGCCATAGTGGATATCGGACTTAGGATGCTAGAGCCTCATGAGTTGTATGGATGTCAGGGATTTCCGGATGATTACATCATTGACCATGATTATGCTGGAAAATCATATCCTCGCTCTGAGCAGGTCAAGCGTTGCGGCAATGCCGTGTGTCCACCGATACCGGCAGCACTGGTCAAAGAGAATCTTCCGGAACTGTGCGTGGCACAGCGGACAGGAAATATAAAAATATCGACTGATGATTTAGATTTGTTGGAGGAAGAGAAGTAAGGATGGAAAGAGAGATTTTATTTAGAGCGAAGCATATCCATGCGATACCAGAACTAAAACATTTTGACGGAAGATGGGTTTATGGGTATTTGAGTGATAAAAACTATATCAATTCGCCGGAATTAGAGGGAGAATTCCTGATAGATCCAAAAACCGTCTGCCAGTACACGGGCTTGACCGACAAGGGCGGCCGGAAGATTTTTGAGGGGGATATTTGCAAAGATGGGGATAATATTGTACGCATCTTTTGGAGCGATAAACACCAATGGAGCGTTGAAATCTCGAAGACTGAATATGCATTAAGCAGGGGATTGACTTTTCCTTTGTGGCAATATGACAACTGTGAGAAAAACGGGTATAGAACGCTTGAGATTATCGGCAACATTTTTGACAATCCGGAATTATTAAGGGAGCATAGGCTCCCGAATATTTGAAACTTTGAAAAAACATATATTAGGATTTAGGAGGTGTGAATATGCTTAAACCAGCAATATGTTACAAAGAAGCGATTGAAAATGCTTTAAAAGAGTATTTTTATTCGGATGATATGATGTTTTATCAAGGCTGTGTAAATAGTTATCTCATCCAAATAGAGGACTGCGGAGAGAATGGAATTTATCAGTATGCCGTACTGGGTGCAAATGGTAAATTGGCAGGCTATATAGATTACAGAATTGATTATTATTCTTCCTGCGCCTACAACTTTGGAGCATTTAGCATTGACAGAGGAAATCCAATTATGGGAAAAGAATTGTTTAACCTTTTGGAAAAACTGATACATGATATGCATCGGGTAGAGTTTAGAGCAGTGAGCGGAAATCCGGCTGTGAAGGGATATGATAGATTCTTAGAACGACATAAAGATATAGGAACAAAGCATGTTTTTAGGGATGCATTTCGGGACCTTAAAGGGGATTACCACGATACATATCTATATGAGTTTGTTAGGATTTAGTGGAGGTATGAAATGGCAGCAGGAAAATGTTCAGTAGCATATTACACAGATGAATGGCATGGTTACGGATGCGGAATAACAGAAGGCCCGTGTGAGTTTCTTTTTCCAGATAGTAAGGCTTGTGCGGAGATGTATGGAGAGGGGCCGGATGCTCAAGATGATGAAGAAATAGATTAGGATTTAGCTGAGAAAGAGGGTGGTAAAAATGATAGATGCAGAGGAAACAAGGCGCAGGAAAGCAAAAGAACTTAGATACAGAAGACCAATAGTACAAAGTATTAATTTTGCGTTCATCTGTGAAGATTTATATGAAATTATGAATGAATGTACAGATGTAAGCTATTGGATGGATATTGATGATGAAACGCTTATTAATGCTCTTGATGGTAACGAAGATGAAGCTTTTGAATTTAAAATGATGTTTTCTGACTTATGTGCGGAATGTGAAAATATGGGGCGAGATCTAGAATATCAATATGTACCTGAGTGTTTTGATAGATTTTTTGTGGGGATAGATGCTGGAAGAATGGGCGGAGGTCTATTGGGCTGGGATTCATATGAGCAGGATTATTTAGGGCTTGAATGGGATGAATACGCTGTGAGGAAAAGTAAGGAATATTTGAAAACTCTGAAAAAGGATACTTTAATAGAAGTCGCTGGAGTTTGTTTTCGTATTTATCATGCATACATGGGGCTAAGAAATAGATATGATAATTTAAAGTCAGCCATGGATATTTTAAGAGATCAAAATACCGGTTATCTTCAAATGGTAAGGGAGATAGAAGAACTTTACACCAAGGCAAATGAAGAAGAATTTTGTCCATACAAACAGGCGACAAAAGATTTCGACAGAATGCTCTCTTTCTTACCACAAGAAGCATGGATTCAGTAAAAAATTAGGATTTAGGAGGGCAAGGACAATATGCAAGATATAACAGATTTTTTGCTTAAAAGGAAGAGTATATATCAAAAACGATGGAATCGGGCATATGAACAAGAGAAGCAGGCCAGGAAGATGTTGGAGGATGAACCTGATAGAGAAGATATAAGAAGCGACTTAAATCAGGCAATCAAATTGCAGGATAGGTATAGTGCCCTAATAGATTTCATCGATGTATTACAAGAAGAGCATATTATTAGGATTTAGCGGAGGTAGAAAATGAACAAATATGTCCTTATGAAAGCCCCCAAAAGGGAAGGAGAATATAGTAGCCAAATTGTAATTATTGACAATTCAAGAAAAATAGGGAAAGAGGAAATCCAGAACCTGTTTAATGAGGGATATTCTCATGTGGGTTATATTGAGAGTGATTTGCGGATACAACAATTGATGGTGGGATTTGAACATAACCTACGGGATAGTCTTAATAAAGCGCATACTCTATTTAATCAGATCAGCACAATGGCAGATTCCCACTTGGAGTTGATGCGTTAGTTAGTAAATCGACTAAACTGAAATTTGGGAAAATAGGAAAATCTGGCGCAACTAAGCCTGTTTGATCTAGGAGAATAAAATGAAAATTATAGAAAAAAGAATGAGCAGTTATGTGGACCGTGGGAATAAGTTAATAGCTAGCGGAAAGACACCAGAGGCTATGAAATTGATTGAGAGGGGGCTTCAATATTATTCGGAAAATATCATTAATGCAATAAACCCATATGCAAAATTGGATGCAGGGTTGATAGTATTAATTCTACGGCATCTTGCAGATGAATTGGAGCGGGGAAACCCTGGTGCGAAAGAGCTGGCCGAAGGAATAAAAAAATCTGTGATTTTACCATCACTGGTAGAGATTGAAAAAACTAAGAAGGCCAATAGGAGGTAGGAAGATGAAGATATGTCCAAAGTGTAGAAGGAGTTTTCCGAGGTTATTAGCATTATCAAGAATTGACAATAAAACAATGATTTGCGATAAGTGTGGAACGATAGAGGCAATAAAAAGCATTCCTTTAAGTAAAATTTCGCATCAGGAACGTACACGAATTGCGGTGGAGGCTACAGGGAATAAATGGGCGATTGAAAATTTTAATGCTACACATAATTAGGAACTGGCAGTAATGGGAAGGGTAATTTGGGAATATGTAAAGATAAAGTTGGAGGTGAACTAGGGTAGATAGGAAAGAACAGTTATGGTTTCTTTTCCAATTCCTTGATGAAGTTAAAAAGGAGATGTCCACAGAGGAAGAAAAGCAGGTAATGATTGAAAAAGCTATCAATCTTCGTTTGATGTGTGACTATGCTGTAAGCTGTAGCTATGGTGACATTGTTTTGATTATCTGTATGCTGCATGATTATATAAGGCTCCTGGATGAAGTAAAAGTTGAAGATATTCAGTATCAGGCATATTATCGGAAAAAGTTTATAAAAATAGCAGATAGGCTTTCTGAACAAATCGGATACGATTATGATATGGTATTAGAAAAGTGTAAAAAGAAATTGGCTAAGAAAGAGCAATCTGATGACGTGGGTGAAGATGCTATAGTTCTAGCAGCAAAATATAGACATACTAGAAAGAGATGAGGATAATTATGAGGTGTTTAATCTGTGGAAGAAAATTAAGGAATCTAAAGAGTCGGGAACTTGGATATGGGCCAGTCTGCTATAAAAGGAAATTTGACATTACTCCACATATAGGCCATAGAGATGCAGATACACTGGCACCAGCGAGAAAGGTTATCAGTCATAATCTTCCAGGGCAGATGTCCATAGAAGATTATCTGATGACGTTTTTAGAGCAATGAAAAAGGAGAGTGCTTTCGCAACCCTCCAACAGACAATTAGATTATAACATAATCTGATATAAATTGAAATAGAATCAGGAGGGCGATTACATGAAAACAGACAACAAAAATATTGATACCAGAAAGGTGGTAGCACTCAGAACGGCCGGCTGGGGAACTGAGAGGATTGCCGCAGAAATGGGAATTTCGCCCGATGTGGTAGCAGAAGCTCTGCACAATCATGCGGAAAGGCAGACCCAGGAACAAAAATGCAAAGCTGAGGAAAAACCGAAGCCGGAGAAAATCGTTAGTCTCTCGGCTACAGAACTGCGTGAAATATATGAGAAAGCGGCTACGATTGGGGCAAAGGAGGCTTTAAAGACTTTTGAGCAGGAACGGAAAAGGGAGTACAGCCATCGGGCCGATAAGCGGCTTCGCAATACCAAGCTTCTTCTGCGGAACTATCATATGTTGAAGGAGCATGCAGAGAATTCCGTTTTTGGCCGGACGCAGATGAAGGAGTCGGCATTGGATATTCTGGAATCCATGATGTCTATCTACAATGACGAGGTTATCATCCAGAGCATAAAGAACAGTGCAACCAGGACGGCTATTATAGTATCCCATATTGAAACTATGTTCGGATTGTACTATTCATACTGCGACAGGTCCACCAATAGGGAGATTGATCTACGCCGGTACAATGTGGTATGGGATATGTATATGGCTGAGGATACACTATCGGCTAAGGAGATTGCGGAAAAGCAGAATATTTCTAAGGATAGTGTATATTCGGATCTCCGGGTAGGGATTGAGAGGCTGACGGCGCTCATTTTTGGGGTGGACGGATTGAACGTTCGATAAATCCTCCGGCTCAAAAAACTTTCCATTGACATTACAATACAAAAGTGGGAAAATTGTACTCGTAAAATTCTAAATCGAACGTCGGGGAAGCTTGGTAGTATTCCGGGCTTCCTTTTTCGTGCAATTTTTCCGGGAAAGGAGAGGGAGCAGGAAGAGGATAGCATGAGGGCTCCTCCAGAAGAAAAAAAGGAGGAATACCATGAATTATACTTTGATTGTGCTGCTGGCCTATGCAGTAGTAATGCTTGGGACAACGGTACTTATGACAAAAAAAGAGGGCAGTGTTGAAAAATTTTGTGTCGGGAATAGAAATATCGGATGGGGAATATCTGCGCTGAGCATAGCCGCCACATGGATATGGGCGCCGGCGCTGTTCACGTCAACCGAGAATGCATATACAAAGGGCTTTGCAGGGCTCTTCTGGTTCCTGGTACCGAATGTACTTTGCCTGATACTGTTCATTCCCTTTGCAGAGAAGATAAGGGAAGAAATGCCGGAGGGAATTACGTTGTCCGGCTATATGTATGGGAAATATCATTCCAAAGCTGTGAAAAACATGTATCTGTTCCAGCTCGGCGCATTGTCGGTATTATCCACCGGAGTGCAGCTGCTGGCCGGCAGTAAGATTTTGAGTATGTTGTCTGGAATTCCTTTTGCAGCCATGACGGTAATTATGGCAGTAATCGCCTATTCCTATTCCCAGTTTTCCGGGATAAAAGCCTCGATACTGACAGATGCCATTCAGATGGTGTTCATGTTGGCCGTAAGCATTTGTTTTGTGGCTTTTGGTGTAAAGAATGGTGGAGGGCAGGAAACGCTACTTACGGGTTTTAGAGGGGTCACGGGGGATGCCGGATGCCTGTTCTCGGCAAAAGGCTGGGAAATTTTTCTTGGTTTCGGGCTTCCGACTACAATCGGGCTTATATCCGGGCCGTTTGGAGATCAGTGCTTTTGGCAGAGGGCTTTCAGCGTCAAAAAGGACAGGATCGGCAGGGCGTTTCTGGTAGGAGCCTTGCTGTTTGGTATTGTGCCACTGTCGATGGGGCTCCTCGGATTTATCGGTGTTGGCATGGGATATGTTGCGGTGGATATCGGGGTAATCAATTTTGAACTGATAAGCACACTATTTCCATTTTGGGCGGTAATCCCGTTTTTGTTTATGATTATTTCCGGTCTGCTGTCGACGATTGACAGTAACTTATGCGCAGTATCTTCCCTCACAACAGACATTTTTCGAAAAAATACAATTAGAAAAACGAAACTCTCCATGATTTTGCTGCTGACCGCTGGTATTGCCGTTGCTAATATTCCAGGGCTTACAGTAACACACCTTTTCCTGATGTACGGAACACTCAGGGCATCCACGTTGCTACCAACGATTCTTACTCTCAAAGGTGTAAGGTTGGCACCGCAGGGCATAGTGGCAGGAATTATCGCCGCCATGGTAATTGGTCTGCCGATATTCGGATATGGGAATATACAGGGCATTGCAGCTTATAAGACAGCCGGCAGTCTTCTGGCGGTAATTCTCTCTGGAGCAGTTGTTCTGGCAGTAAGCAGAATGAGAGGTGTAAATCGTGAGTGATGCACTTGGAAGAAAGCAGAGGATTAAAAACTCTGATTGGATAGAAGCTCTTGAAAAGATCGAGCAGATAGTAAGCAGGAAAGAACTGGATCAGTTGGTAGATAAGACTGTGAAGGAAATTAAGAAGAAAACCAAAGGGAAGAAAGCTGCCTATGCATGGAGCGGCGGAAAAGATTCCCTGGTGCTAGGAGAAATCTGCCGCATGGCAGGGATAACCTCCTGCGTGCTTGTTATTTGCAATTTGGAGTATAAAGCATTTACAGAATGGGTGAATGCTAATAAGCCTCCAGAATTGGCTGTAATCAACACGGGACAGGATATGAAATGGCTGGTTGCCCGTCCGAATATGCTTTTCCCACAAGATAGCAAGTATGCAGCGCTATGGTTCCAGATTGTTCAGCATAGAGGGCAGGTAAAGTATTATAAAGAGAACCAGTTGGATGTGCTGCTCCTAGGAAGAAGGAGAGCAGACGGGAATTATGTCGGCAAGGGAGACAATATTTACACCAATGGTCAGGGAGTAACGAGATACAGTCCTCTTTCCGATTGGACACACGAACAGCTGTTGGCATTCATTCATTATTACAACTTGGAGATGCCGCCGATCTACGACTGGAAGAACGGATATCTTTGCGGCACACATCCATGGCCGGCAAGACAGTGGACCGGGAGCACAGAGAACGCATGGGCAGAAATCTATGAGATAGACAGCTCCATCGTGACCGAAGCAGCAGAGTATTTCCAGAGCGCAAAAGAATTTCTGGAAAAAATGCAGCAAACTTAAAATGTTTACTATTGACAGCGCTTGCGGGCAAGTGTCGGCAATAGCTGTCTTTTTGCTATTTGCAGATAGCATAGATAGAAAAGCATATGTCGTACTGCTCCTCCAAAATCAGATTAGGAGGATGCGAGCATGGAAGTAATCACAATGAAACTGGCTGACCTTGTGAAGCCGGAGAAAAATGTCAGGATACACACTGAGCAACAGTTGAAGGAATTTCGCCGGAGCGTGGAGATGTTTGGACAGATCAGGCCAATTGTTGTGGATGAAGAGAATGTTATTTTGGCAGGCAATGGCCTTTATGACACGCTGATTGCAATGGGGAAGGACACTGCGGATGTGTACCGCTACGATAATCTCACTGAAAACCAGAAAAAGAAGCTTATGATAGCTGACAATAAGATTTTCAGTCTGGGAATAGAGAACCTGGAAACGCTGAACAGCTTTTTGGAAGATTTGCATGGAGATTTGGATATTCCTGGATTTGATGAAGAGATATTGAAACAGATGGTATCAGAAGCAGAGGATGTCACAAAAAAACTCTCTGAGTATGGCACTCTTGATGAAGAGGAAATCCGGAACATCAGAGAAAATGCAAAGAAGAAAGAGCAGCAGACGCAGAGGATGGAACCAGGGCAGGGGGAAGGACAGGCAGAGCAGGAAACGGATGCGGCAGACCATCAGGAGCTAGAATCAGATAACGAAGATTCCACCGAGATAAGAAAATTCGTTGTTTGTCCGAACTGCGGTGAGAAGATATGGCTATAAAGAGATGTCAGGCCAGCATTGATGTGGTAGAAGCTGGAAAGATCAGGATTAGGAATGTGTTCCGAAACGGGCTTCCGGTTTATATGTCCTTCAGCGGTGGAAAGGACAGCCTGTGTTTGGCCCAACTTGTAATGAATCTGATACAGGCAGGGGAAATTAATCCATCACAGCTTATTGTACAATTTATTGATGAAGAAGCCATTTTCCCATGTATAGAAGAAAAGGTAAAGGAGTGGCGGAGGAAATTCATATTAGTTGGAGCAAAGTTTGAGTGGTTCTGCCTGGAAGTGAAGCATTACAATTGCTTTAATGAACTATCCAACGATGAAAGTTTTGTCTGCTGGGATAGATATAAAAAAGATGTCTGGGTAAGACAGCCTCTGGCATTTTCTATCCGAAATCATCCGTTGTTACATCCTCGTGTGGATACATATCAGGACTTTTTGCCTAGAGTAAGTGCTGGTGGGATCACAATTACAGGAATCAGGACAGCAGAGTCCATTCAACGGTTGCGAAATGTGGCTATTATGCTTGGGGCCGGAAAGTCTATGAGTAAAAGACAACAGGTGTTTCCGATTTATGATTGGACCAATAATGATGTGTGGCTGTATCTTCTTAAAGAAAAGATTGATATACCAGAGATTTACTTGTTTCTTTGGCAATCCGGTACACGAAAAGGACAGCTTAGAGTATCACAGTTTTTTTCTATTGATACGGCCAGAAGCCTTGTAAAGATGAACGAGTATTATCCAGACCTTATGGAAAGGATAATACGACGTGAACCTAACACTTATCTTGCAGCGTTATATTGGGACAGTGAGATGTTTGGAAGGAATTCAGTTGCTAGAAAGCAGAATGAGAGGGGAAATGCGGAGAAAGACTATAAAGCAGCCCTTTTAGAACTGTTTTCTGATATGGATGGTAATTTTCAAACTAGGCATAAGTGGTATATAGCTGATAGATATCGAAGATTTTTTTTGAGTGTATCCACGATTGTGGATAATAAAGATTGCAGAGCAATTTATGAAGGGCTTATTTCCGGGGATCCAAAGCTTCGTACACTCAGGGCCTTGTATCAGAGGATATATGGAAAATATGCTGAGAAGGCAAAGAAAAAGGAGGGAATGGCAAATGGATAGTAGGATAGCCAACCCATTGTCAACACTCCGATGGGTAGACCGAGAGTTTGTGAAACCCAATGATTACAACCCGAATAAGGTATCAAAACAAAACTTGAACTTGCTGAAGCAGTCTATATTGGCCAATGGATGGACGTTACCAATTGTAGTAAGGCCAGATTTTACGATTATTGATGGATTTCATCGTTGGACTATTGCAGGAGAAGACCCCTTGCAAACCTTGCTAGAAGGGAAGGTTCCCATTGTCATTGTCGAGCATAAAGACAAGGCTGGGAATATTTACGGAACAGTTACTCACAATAGGGCAAGGGGTACACATTTACTGGAGCCTATGAAAGCCATTGTAAAGGAGCTTATCGGTGAGGGAAAAACAGTAGAGGAAATCGGAAAGCAGCTTGGAATGCGCCCGGAGGAAGTATTCCGGCTCTCGGATTTCTCCAAAGAAGACTTCCTGAGAATGATGATCAAGCCAAATCAGGGCTTTTCAAAAGCGGAGTTTATAACGAAGATTTAATGTTTTAACAAATAGTATTCGTATGGCGAAACCGTGAGGGAGTGTGTTGCACTTCCTCGTTTTTATTAAAACAAAAACGAATGGAGAGAGGTGGTGATATGCCGAGGGCATCAAACGAGAAAAAAGCCGAGGCCGAGAAGATGTTCAAAAAAGGGATGAAACTTGTTGACATTGCTAAAAAACTCGGCATACCAGAGGGGACAATTCGCAGTTGGAAAAATAGGGGAAAATGGGGAGAAAACCCCCAAAAAAAAAATCAATGCAACGTTGCAAAAGATGATTCTAAAAATGATGCAACGTTGCAAAAAAGGAAACGAGGCGGACAGCCCGGTAATCGGAATGCAAAAGGCTCAAAGGGTGGTGCTACTCCGCTTCGTAATAAAAATGCAGAAACGCATGGTGCTTTCTCTCAGGTGTATTGGGATACTCTGGAAGAAGATGAACTGTACTTGATTGACAGTATGGAGGATGTTGAAGAACAACAATTGATTATGCAGCTGCAAATGTTCTCTGTCCGTGAACGCAGGCTTATGAAAAGCATCAAGAAATATCGGGACTTGGAGGAAGAAAACCGTGGGCTTGCCGTAAAAGCGGTATCAAAAACAAAAAAAGTAGAAGATATAACGGATTTTGATGGAGAAAGTATTGCTTCTGGAAAATATAAGAAAGTAACGGAAACAAGTGTTACAAATACGGAGCCTGTAATGAACAGCATAATGACACTGGAGGCCGAGCTGACGAAAGTCCAAAGGGCAAAGACAAGGGCAATTGAAGCTTTGTATAAATACCGAATGGAGAAAGCAAAAGTAGAGAGTGAAAGTGTTGGAAATGCTGTAGTTGATGATTGGATTGCGGCTGTTATGGGAGATGAGGTGGGGAACAATGAATGAAAATTCAAGTTCCCTGCGGAAAAGATTCTTTCAGAAGAAAATACCAGAATATCGCAAAAATCCTGTTTTGTTTGCCAGGGAAGTATTGCTTTTTGAACCTGATGATTGGCAAAAAGAAGTATTGACGGATTTAGCACAGAATCCGAAGGTGGCAGTTAAATCTGGTCAAGGTGTTGGAAAAACAGGTTTGGAAGCAGTAGCTTTGCTGTGGTTTCTGTGTTGCCATCCATATCCAAGGATTGTGGCAACTGCTCCTACAAAACAGCAGCTTTATGATGTGTTGTGGTCCGAGGCCAGCAAATGGATGAGTAAGTCTCCTTTGCTCTCATCA
Organism: Candidatus Merdisoma sp. JLR.KK006; assembly: GCF_036941035.1. Lineage (NCBI taxonomy): Bacteria > Bacillati > Bacillota > Clostridia > Lachnospirales > Lachnospiraceae > Candidatus Merdisoma > Candidatus Merdisoma sp. JLR.KK006. The sequence goes on from NZ_JAYMNS010000007.1 coordinate 155,278, forward strand.
ATTCTTAAATGGACCAAAACATATATCTACATGATTGGTGTATCTATAGTTGTGTTTTCTTATCAACCAATATATGACGGCATTTCTAAGAGACGTATTTGTATTAAGCTATATCTTATGGTGTCAAACGGTTTGGGTAGTGGTGTCAAAATTGGTGTATGGGGAAAAGGTGGTGTATTTTTGAAAAAAGTGCTTGACAAGATATTTGTTGAAATTTGTTAACCTGTACTTTTGTTCCCATTCATTTTGGAAAATTAATGGGCTTATCTATCACCTTCTATCATGTGGTTTTAAAATGAAGGAAAAGTGCTATTTGCTATAATGCTTATATCACTTTACATGATTTTATATTACAAAAGCGAAAGTACAAAGACAAAAAGGAATAGGAGGTTTTCAAATGGTTGCAAGAGAAAAAGCTGATACAATGGTAACCTTATCAGACAAGCGGCTGCTGAGCATAGATGAATTTGGCATTTATGCCAGTATCGGGCTATGCAAGGCGAGGGAAATGGCGGAGGTGACAGGCTCTTTGTTTAAAGTCGGGAAAAGGGTGCTCGTGGACAGAGTAAAATTTGACCGCTGGTGTGATGAACACAACGAAGTATAAGATCAGGGGGAATACCGCTTTGTGCTGAAGGCAAGATAGGAGAGCAGGAGCATGGGCAGACGGAAAAAGAAATATGTACCCAAGAAGTGGGAATCGAGGGGAGAAATGTATATGGATGCTTCTGGCAGTTACAAAGCGGACACTTCTGCAAACATTTATGAGAGTATGTTGACATCTGAGGCATTCGCATTTCTGACGGATCGCCAGAAGATGCTCTATGTCTGTTGTAAGGCCCAATACTATGGTAAACGGAAACCGGAGAGGGATTATCCCGATATGGAGCAGCTGAAGGGCGAGGAATTATTTTATTTGAATTGGGCAGCAGTACAGAGATACGGACTATACAAGCCGTCAATGCACCCTAATTTTTATCGGGATATGAAAGCATTGTGTGATATCGGCTTTATTGAAAAAGTATCAAGCGGAGCATGGCAAAGGCGGAAAAGTATCTACCGGTTTTCGGACAGGTGGCAGGCATGGGAGCCGGGGAGCAGGTAATTTTATTTTGCGTGTAGCCACACAGCTACATGCATATGTAGCCGTACAGCTACATAAAGGGCTGATTTTGAAAAATTATATGTAGCTGCACAGCTACACTACTTTGCAAAATTTTGAATTTTATATGTAGCCACACAGCTACAGATATATAAAGTTTACCATAGGATATAGAAAAAAAATAAATGAAAAGTAGACGTTTAAAAAGAGGTGGAAATAAAAAAGCCTGACTGCTGCAACGGAAAGGCTTTTATGGATGTGATATGGTTTTCTGACGAGCCTGTTGTAAAGGAGATTCTGCGCTATGTCAAACGAGGAGATTGTTGAACAGATACAAAATGGCATAGAGATCACGACTAACCAGGAGAGGCTCTGGCAGAAGAATAAGGGCTTTGTAGTGAAATGCATAAAAAAGTATGTTGGGAACTGTGATAGGCAGGACCTTAGTGATTTTTTACAGGAAGGGTTTATTGGTCTGGTAGAGGCAGCCCATTCATTTGATATTGGACAAGGGGTTAAGTTCTTAACCTATGCAGAATATGGCATCCGAAAAGCTGTTTACCGTTATAATGGCCTGAATACCTATATGGTCCGTATTCCGGAGTACCTTAAAACAAGAATGCGGAAACTGTCTGCATTCAAGCAGGAATATAGAGAGAAATTTCATAGAGAGCCGGATACGGAGGAAATACAGAGAGCATTACATATTTCTTCCCGTTCCCTCTGTCATTTGGAGAAGGTTCTGTTGAATATGAGGACCAGAAGCCTTGACGAATACATATCAGATGATGGAGATAGCAGCCTTCTTGACATGCTTTCAACAGATGAAAAAATTGAAAAGCTGGCCGGCAGTAGTGAATATCAGAGGGAATTGCATGAAGAATTGGAGGCTGCCCTTTCTATTCTGGATGATAAAACGGCCTTAATGATAAGGTGTGCATATTATCAACGGAACAGTTATACCAAGACTGCTAAAATATTTGGGTGTAGCAGGCAGGCGGTTGATGAACGCATAAATAAGGGCTTTTATAGAATACTCCATTCAAAGCATAAGGAAAAGCTGGAAAGCTTCATGTGGGAGGGGTACCATGTAGATCCCCGAAGGCTGAATGATTATGTGGACATGGAGGAAATTGATAATATGGGAAGTGAGTTTTTACTCTAAGGCAGGTGATGGGATTGGCATACTTTTATGATTACTTTGCAAGAGAATATAGAGAGAGCCGGAAAGTAAAACTATTCCCTGTTCCTGCTGCCATGCTCCAGGGCATTATGCCGGAAGATGTGCAACGATGCAAGAAAGTGCTGAAAAATGCCTTTGCAGGATATCGAGAGGGAAGAAATGCAGAGGTATTGAAAAGGCTGCTTGGAGACTACCGGGAATATGTTTCTGGCTGCCATGGCGGACACGCAAGGGACAAATATAATGCTTTTGTCTACCGATATATGCTGGAGGTTCATATTGGTAATAAGGCAATAGGAACAAAGCTGGGAGTGACAAAAGAAACTGTATTGAATTATATCAACAGGTGTATGGATGAAATATTGTTACTTTGCATTGGTATACCAGCAGTGATGGAACATCTGGGAGATAAAGAGGCAGTTGCCTGTAGGCTGGTGGATGGCAGCAGGCTTTTCTCTGCCATGGCAGGGGATTATGTCCTTTGCCTGTTTCCCGGGAAAAGAGAGAGGGAGACCGTAGAAAGGGGCAGGCAGCTTACAATGGATATTTTGGAGGTGTTCGCAGATGCAGTAGAAGTATACTCCGGTTACTGTAATGATGAACATACCCACATTGATACGGATATACGAAAAATGAAAGTGTTGGAGAAATGCCTTGCTGGTGTTCCTGTTGCTGCCATTGCTGAAGAATATGAGTGCTGTGAAAGTACAATTTACGCAGATATTCGGGAGAATGAAAGAAGGCTTGCGGCAATGATGTTCAATTTATAAGATTCGAGGGTGTATCATTCAGATATGCCCTGTTTTTATGTTTAAGGTGATGAAGGTCCAAGAAGATATCAGCAATTTGAGTAACAGCATTAAGCTCTCCAAAATGGCTCAATTATGGCATCGAGAATGGCCAAAATACTAAAATTATGCTGTCAATTCGTCATATTGTGACAGCCATGTGACAGGATGTGACGTTGAGTGACGCTCTTGTTACTTCATGTGACGAAGAGATAGAGTAAGAGAAAGAAAAAGAGATAGAGTAAGAAAGAGAGATAGAGAAAGAAGCACATTGCCAGCTGGCAGCAAGTATGATGATACCAGGGTATCATCCCTCCTTTTCCTTCCAGAGCCATGGGCAGAGGGAGAGAAAAAGGAGAATTATGCTTAGTGGCGTTCAGAGTGGCTCAAATTCGGTAGAAAATGGCTGAGACGATTTAATCATTAAGAGAGTAAAAAACTAAATATAGGCGAATCAGAGAGTATAAAGGGGCTTGCTGGATATAGGTCAGCAGGCCTTTATTTGTTTGGCGAAAAGCTGTTTTGGTTGCCTGCCTGCTTAAAGAATATTATAATGGAAATAGATAGAAGATGATAAAGGGGGACAGAAGATGGATGTGTTTAATATTGTTTGTGGGGTATGTTCCATAGCTGGGTTATTGGTATCTGTTTTCACAGCCAGTAAGGTGCTTAAGATTACGCGAACACTTAATTGCGGCAATAAAGATGATCATTCCAAAGTGATTAATAAGGGCAGCAGGAATACATATAATGGCTCATATGTGGGGAGGGATAGTATAAATGAGACCGGAAGTGGTGAACAAAAATAAAAATTGTGTTTTTAATGGTCCATATGTTGGCCGTGACCTGTACATTACAATGTATCAGGAGTCAGAGCGGGAGTTTGTTGTCACGCATAATGCTAATATAAAGCCGGTGTCCTATTTTACTGGCCGTGAAACAGAGCTGCAGGAGCTTCGTCAGAGGATAGAGGAAGGAAGAAAGTCTGTCCTGGTGAGCGGTATGGGAGGGATTGGAAAGACGCATATTTGTAGGAAACTGTTTGAGGAATATTTAAATTATCATGCTAAGGATGGGAACGGACCATTTCGTCATATTGGCTATATTGAATATGATGGTGATATGGGCAGCAGCCTGCAGAACTGTTTAAAGTTTAAGCGGCAGAGCAGTCCAGAGCAGAACCAGGAAGCGGCCTGGAGGGAACTGGAGTATCTAGCAGCAGATGGGAAGCTGCTGCTGTTTGTGGATAATGTGGGCAAACCGATAGGGGAAGATTCTGGTCTGGAACGATTGAAGGGGATTCCTGGAGCTGTAGTATTGACTTCCCGGCAGGCTTCATTCGGTGATGAATTTGAGCCGTACCAGATCGGTTTTCTTAACATGGAGCAATGCAAAGAGATTTATGAGAAAATTCGGTTTAAGGACAGTGGGAGAAAAGTCAGACCAGAGGAAGAACAGGATTTGGAATATGTCATAGAGAAGCTGGCCGGGAAGCACACTATTACGGTTGAATTTCTGGCTCATTTGGCATGGACAAGACACTGGACGGTAAAAAGGCTGCGAGAGGAACTGGAGGAAAAGGGGTTTTGTTTGGAATTTCATAAAGATGGGGAACTTGTCAATATCCAGGAATCATATGAAAAACTATATGATCTGTCTGAACTGACAGAAGCGGAGCAGAATATTCTGGAGGCATTTTCCGTGTTTCCATATATTCCTTTGGCTGCAGAGACATGTAATGAATGGCTTCTTGCGGATGTAGGAGCAAGTGAGGATGACGATATCTTGATGGGACTGTATCAAAAGGGATGGTTACAGTTTGATATTGATCAGGAGAGCTATGTTCTTCATCCGGTGTTTGCGCAGTTTGTTTATGAAAAATACAGACCAAGAGCAGAAAAACATCAAAGGTTAATAAAAGCATGTCAAAAAAGTTTAGAAATACCAATGGATGGTTCTGTGTTAAGATGCCAAAAGTTTATTTCTTTTGCAGAAAACATAATTGAAAAGGTAGACATGATAAAAGGAGAAGAGAAGGTCAAAGTTATTGGTGCTCTTTCTTATTTGTGCCAATATGTTGCAGAAAATAAAAGGGCAGAAAAATGGTGTAAAATAGATTTAAAAATTTGTAAAGATATATGGGGGGAGAATTATCCGGAAACAGCAACTAGCTATAATAATTTAGCAGGAGTATATAAAAATCAAGGAAAGTTTAGAAAAGCGAAAGAATTATGTGAAAAAAGTCTACAAATTCGTGAAAGGGTGCTTGGAGAAGAGCATCCAGATACATTGAATAGTTATAATAATTTGGCATATATGTATGAGGAACAAGGGGAATATGAGAAAGCGAAAGAGCTGTACAAAAAGTGTTTACAGATTCGTGAGAGGATATTTGGGGAAGGACATCTGAAAACGGCAATTTGTTATAATAATTTGGCGCACATATATAAGGAACAAGGGAAATATGGGAAAGCGGAAGAACTGTATCGAAAAAGCTTGCAAATTGATAAAAGGGTGTTAGGTGAAGAACATCCAGATACAGCAGATGTTTATAATAATCTGGCAGGAGTGTATGTACGTCAAAGAGAATACGGGAAAGCGGAAGAACTGTATGTAAAAAGCTTAAAGATTCGTGAAAAAAAGCTTGGCAAGGAACACCCAGACACGGCGGTTAGTTATGGTAATTTGGCAAGTGTATATTTTAGACAAAAGAAGGAGTATGAGAAAGCGGAAATATTATGTAGAAGAGAATTAAAAATTCTGGAAAAGGCCTTGGGAAAGAAACATCCAGAAACGGCAACTGGTTATAGCAGACTGGCATGTGTTTATACAGCGCAAAAGAATTATAGAAAAGCAAAAGAATTTTATGAGAAGAGTTTACAAATTAATGAGGAGGTTTTCGGAAAGGAACACCCAAATACAGCAATCAGCTATAATAACTTAGCAACTATATATGCATATCAGGCTGAGTATGAGAATGCTGTAGAATTTTATAAAAAAAGTTTACGGATTCGTGAAATGGTATTAGGCGAGGAACATTTTGATACATTAGAGAGTTATAATAGTTTAGCATATGTGTATAAGAGTCAAGGAAGATACAAAAAAGCGGAAGAATTATATGAAAAAAGTCTGCAAATTAATAAAAGGCTCTTAGGTGAGGAGCATCCAGATATGGTAGATAAATATAACAAATTGGCACATATGTATTTGGAACAAAAGGAATATGGGAAAGCTATAGAACTATTCAAAAAAAGTTTGCAAATTAAGCAAAGACTTATGAGAGAGGGGCATCTTGATACAGCAGTTGATTACAATAATATAGCATATGTATATATGAGTCAGAATGAGTTTAAAATTGCTTTGGCTTATTTTTTTAAAGCATACAAAATATTGACTTTTAATCTTGGTTTAAATCATTCTAATTCAGAAATTGTTTATAAAAATATGAAAAACACATTTTATAAGTGGGATCCAGAAGGTGATTTTGAACAGTGGTTAGAAGAACAGATGAAAAAATAACCATATATTTACTAGATTGGCAGTAGGCCAAACAAAAACAGCACAGGTAGTATGAAAGGCATATGCAGTGAAGCACATGCCTTTTCTTTTGGGCTAAATATTCAGCAGCTTCAGCAATCGCGAAGAATTTGCTCAACAGATCATCATATATGTTTACTTTGATGGTGGCATAATAGCTTTATGCCACATAGATAAGTTCTTCCTCGGATTAAATACCCGTTACCATCCGGCGTTTAGGATCCTCAATCAAGTATTCCTGGACTCAGCAATTTTTGTAGTAGTATGTGTTTATATGTGTTGTATTCATGTGCTGATATTTGTTGTCAATTGATAGTGAATTGCTAAAATATGGAAGCAGGCCAATTCTTCGGCGCTGGCAGTGGGAATAAATTGAGGGATGATAGGAAACAGGCTGGAGGATTTTCAATGTACTTTGGTTTGGGATATTTGTCCGGACATTTTGAGGACATTTATCCGTCAAATGTCGTGACATTTGTCACAACGGATTGTGTAGTAATGTATCTGAATGTATCTGAATGATGAGTTTGAGAACGCTTTTGAGATGTTACAAAATCTAGCATTTGTTGAAATGCTGGACAATAGGGCGATTTATATGTGGATATTCAGAGCTTTATAGCAAAATCCAGTACAGAAGCGGACAGACGGCGAGCATATGACCAGAGGATAAAGGGGGACAGGGCGGTAATTGCACAGCAAGACAAAAGCTTGTGAGAAAAGGTGTGAGTTTTTTCACACGAAATCTCCGAGAAAACTCACGCAAAATCTCCGAGAAATCTACACCAGAGAAAGAGATAGAGTTCGAGTAAGAGATATATATTATTTTTGCTCGGAGCTATAAACTGTTGTACAGTTTATCCTCCAAGCCGGAAATAAAAAATACCCTTATGAATGATGATCTGACTATGTTTTTGGAGTGCCAGGGAAGGGCTGTTGCCGTTAAGGGAATATTGAGAGCCTTATCAGCTGATCTGTTGACGGTGTGGCCAAGCATCTTCCTGATGGGGATATAGGAGAACCAGCAGAGGGAACAAGGACAGGGGAATGGGAGAACATAGATTCTAAATTACTATAAAATGTGGAATATTACGGAACGCCCCACTCTTTTGAGGAAACAAAAAACGAATAGGGAGCGTTCGCTTTTTAGAAAAACAAAAACAAAACAAATGGAACGTTGCAATCCTCCATGGTTCAAAACAAATAGGTAGAAGAAGGGGAGCGGAAACCCTGCAATACCGTATTTTGAGTGCTTTACAACTGCTGCCATCTGCCAGAACCAAAGCGAGCGTTCGCTTTTCCACGATTGCGAAAACGAATGGAGCGTTATTGCAACGTTGCAAAAGCCGGAGGGTGGTCCGTGGCACACGCAGGGGTTCCATATTGCTGCTTTTGGGGCAGAGACGATTATTTTTATGCCAGCCATGGAAACAGGGCAGTACGGGGCGATTAGAGGGCATGGAGGAGGCGGCATATGTAGATTGCTATTTTCTTTTGGAGCTTTTTGCTGTATGATGGAGTAAAAAGCGGAGGGGAGTGATTTTCCATGAAAAGGGAGACTACACCGGCGAAGATTACGGATAAGATTATGGAGTTGTGCAGCAGTGCGGTTCCAGGTGCGGCGCCGGTTTATATTCCTGTTGAGGCAGCAGGGTGGGGCTTGATGAATGAATGTTTCCCAAACGTCCAGCGGATGGTCCGGGAGCATGGCGGGCAGCAGGTCAACGGCTGGGCTGTCTGGCAGTGGGCGAATATCTCGGTAACGCTGGAGGCTCATGCCGTATGGGAAAGCCTAGAGGGGAAGCTTGTGGATATTACACCCCATGACTGCGATGAGAGGGAGATCCTTTTCCTGCGTGATGATAGGGTGGTATATTCTGGAGAGCCGACAGGGAGCATCAGACAGCCGCTTACCGCTTCGCCGCTGGTGGCAGAACTTATTGAACTGTTGAATGAGCGTGATCGGATTATGTGTGCTTCTGCTGACAGAACTTATGCCCTCCCCAAAGAGATGTATCTGAGGATCATGCAGATTCAGGAGATGCTACATAGGGAAGTGGGCCGGAATGACCCTTGCCCTTGCCAGTCGGGATTGAAGTACAAGAAATGCTGCGGGAGGGAATATTGATGATAACTGAATTAGTATATACATTGCTTAGTGGTATTATATCATCTGCAATAGCATCATCCGCCTTGCTGACATTTAAAACATCGATTGATAAAAAACAGCATCAGCAAGAGGCAAAGGAAATTCAAGAGGATGCAGATAAAATTATAGGTGAGGCATTCAAAAGTGATGATGTAATTGACTTGATGCTAAAAAACGTTCGTGAATTGAGAGAGTATTATATAATCAGCAAAAGACAGGCAACAAATGCGTTTTCTGCCTCGCTGATAGTCTGCTTTCTGGGATTTATAGTTTATATTGCTGGTATTGCCGTATTTGTTATTTCTGGAGAAAATGCATTACTGTTAACAACCATATCAGGAACGATAGTTGAAGTGATTTCTGGGTTGTTTTTCTGGCTTTATAGACATGCGATTAAGCAGCTAAATATATACCATCAGAGATTAGGGACAACAGAGAAGTATCTGACAGCGATTCGCTTAGTGGATAAAATGGGACAGGATAAGCATGATGATATGTATAAGCATATTATTGAATGTGTTTTGATAGATAACCGTATGCAGTCGAAAGAGGAAAATGAAAAGGAACAGTGATAGAAATATGTTCTGTGGTTTCTGTATTGCCGCCAATTTGCCGCTTATCATTGAGAAGCAAAAGGGGAATCTGTGGCAGATTGGAAGGTGAGGTAGCTGCCTGCTGGGAGCCGTATTTTGGACCCAAAGCGTCACATTGTGACACGAGTGTGACAAGGTGTGACGTTGAGTGACGCTCTTGTTACTTCATGTGACGAAGAGAAAGAGATAGAGTAAGAAAGAGAGATAGAGAAAGAAGCACATTGCCAGCTGGCAGCAAGTATGATGATACCAGGGTATCATCCCTCCTTTTCCTTCCAGAGCCATGGACAGAGGGAGAGAAAAAGGAGAATTATGCTCAGTGGCGTCCAGAGTGGCTCAAATTCGGTAGAAAATGGCTGAGACGATAATTTTAAATCATTGAGGGAGTAAAAAACTAAATATGGGCGAATTAGAGCGTATAAAGAGGCTTGCTGGATATAGGATAGCAGGCCTTTATTTGTTAATTGCAAAGGTTTAAGCTGTGTAAGAATTTAGCCGATATTATAATAACGGTAGATAAGAAATGACAAGGAGTGATAGAAAATGGATGTGTTTAATATTGTTTGTGGGGTATGTTCCATAGCTGGGTTATTGGTATCTGTTTTCACAGCCAGTAAGGTGCTTAAGATTACGCGAACACTTAATTGCGGCAATAAAGATGATCATTCCAAAGTGATTAATAAGGGCAGCAGGAATACATATAATGGCTCATATGTGGGGAGGGACAGCGTAAATGGGACCAGATACAAAGAACGTAAATAAAGGCAATACTTTTCATGGTGATTATGTTGGTCGTGATCAGAATATTACAAATATTATAATGTTCCAGGATAATGAACGTGAATTTGTCGTTACCCATAATGCCAATATAAAACCGGTGGCTTATTTTACCGGGCGTGAAACGGAGCTGGAGGACTTACGCCAGAGGATAGAGGAAGGGAGAAAGTCTGTTCTGGTGAGCGGCATGGGTGGGATTGGTAAGACGCATATCTGCAGGAAGCTGTTTGAGGAATATCTGAATAAGCATGCAAACAATGAAAATGGGCCTTTTCGGTATATCGGCTACATAGAGTACAACGGAGATATGGGCAGCAGTCTACAGAGCTGTTTGAAGTTTAAGCAGCAGGATGATCCGAAGCAGAATGAGGAAGCGGCCTGGAGAGAATTGGAATATCTGGCTTCTGATGGAAAGTTACTGCTTTTTGTTGATAATGTAGACAAGCCAGAGGGAGCTGAACCGGGTTTACAGAGATTAAGGAGTATTCCTGGGGCGATTGTTCTGACATCTCGGCAGGCTTCTTTTGGGGATGAATTTGAGCCATACCGGATCGGTTTTCTTGGAATGGAGCAATGCATAGAAATTTATGAGAAAATTCGGTTCGGCGGTAGTGAAAGGAAAGTTAATCTGGAGGAAGTTCCTGATCTGGAATATATCATTGAAAACTTGGCTGGAAGGCATACCATTACGGTTGAGTTCCTGGCTCATTTGGCACGTACAAAGCTCTGGGCGGTGAAAAGGTTGAGGGAGGATCTGGAAGAAAAGGGTTTCCGGTTGGCGTTCTGCAAGGATGGGGAACTTGTCAATATCCAAGAATCTTATGAGGCACTGTATAATTTGTCTGAGTTGATGGAAGATGGACAGAATATTTTGGAGGCGTTTTCGGTATTTCCGTATATTCCACTGGCAGCTGAAATATGTAATCAATGGTTGTTGGCAGATGCCAGTGTCAGTGAAGATGACGATATACTAATGGGGCTATATCAAAAGGGGTGGCTGCAGTTTGATATGGGTCAGGAGAGTTATGCCTTGCACCCGGTGTTTGCACAATTTATTTATGAAAAGTGTCAGCCTGTTATGGAAAGGCATACTGGATTAATTGAAGCTTGTCGAAGGAGTTTGGAGATACCGGAAAGCGGTTCAGTGTTAGAATGTCGCTTGTTTATTCCATTTGCTGAAAATATCATCGAGAAACTGGGCATGGAAAATAACTTGGAACAAGTCAGCTTTATATCAACTATTGCTTATTTGCTATATCGTGTAGCAGAATACAAAAAAGCTGAAGCATTGTATGAAAAGAGCTTGCAAATAAGAAAAAAGGTACTGGGAGAGGAGCATCCAGATACAGCCACGGTCTATAATAACCTGGCGTTGCTGTATGGTAAGCAGGGAGAATACAGGAAAGCAAAAGA
>NZ_JAYMNS010000070.1:0-2161 GCF_036941035.1 Candidatus Merdisoma sp. JLR.KK006
GACCCTTGACATCTACTTTGCGGAAGCGAGGTTCTACGATGCCAACAACCGTACCTGGCTTGCAATGGACCCGATTAAGGATGGATTGAACTGGTATCAGTATTGCTACAGCAATCCAACCACTTATTATGATCCATTAGGTTTATGGGGAACCGTGACGAGCACTAAGCAGGCTTTAATGGCAGGAAGTGAAATAGAACCAGCACTGTTTTGGCGACAAAAAGATTTCTTTTATAATGGTTGGTATCAAAAGGAAGAGAATTTTGAAATAGCTTATCAGATGCTTCTGAAAGAGGCGAGATATAGCAACTTCAGTGTAGTTTCTTTGGCTGAAATGTTTGACTATTTCGATTATTTTGGCTATGAAAACACACGCTTATCTACTCTTCAAGCACTTGTTGGGGATATAGTGACCGGACAGTATTATGGACGTGAACTATCCGCAGTTCAATCTATATTGATATCACAAAAGGTAACCCATTACAGTGATAATCCAAAGCTTACACAAGCAACACTGGAAGCACTTAAGGATTGGTATGATTCGGGTAATAAGTCTGTTCGTCAGTTTTCTTATTTATGGGGAAATGGCTTGGGCGATGTTGTAATGGGAGCGGCTACATTGGGAACTGTAGCGTTGGCAAATAGGCCTGTAAAGACATCGAACACTAGGGAGTTATATCGAGCTGTTAGTGCAGAAGAATATGAGGATATAATGTCGACTGGGAGATTTAGAGGCATAGAGGGAAAAACATTAGAAGCAAAAGAATTTGGAAACAATTTTAATGAAACCTTAGATTTTGCAAATAAATCTATTAATATAGATAAAGCAGCTATTGTCAGGGTCACAATTCCTCAAGATATGTATGATAAATTAAATCATATGAATTTAGACCCATCTATTTTTAAATCAGGAACACCTGTTGTAGAACCAGAAATGTTAGATGCTTTTAATAAAAGTATAATTAATATTGAGCATGTTTTTTAGAGGTAGACAAAATGCAATTTATAGCTGATGTTGAAGCGATATTCTATTTTATAGGCAATAAAAAAAATAGTATTTATCAAAACTATAGGCCAGCTCATAAGATTAAAAAAGGATACTTAACAACTGGTATACATAATTATTATAATATAGATAATAGTTCCAATGAAATAAAGGGAACAATAACTTTTGTATCTCCAGAAAGTTATCCTGCGTGTTTATGGATTGGAAAAAGAATAGAAATGTATGAAGGAAGTAAGGTGGTTGGCTATGCAATAATTACACAAATTTTTAATCCGATATTAGATAAGGAAAATCTACATAAAAGGTAGACAGAAATGGTGATATTAGATTATGGGCTATTTCTTAAATATATGGAAATAGCCCATAATATTGAAAAGCAAATAGTTTGTTTTAATAATGTTTTATAATGTCAAAGAGGGTTGCAAGGGTTATTTTTGGTGTCGCCTTTCTAGTTCTAAAGTTTGTATACTATGTAGTTTAAGTACATATTATCTATTTGATAAATTTCTTGGTTCTGAGAGTGTTTGATGTAAAGTAAGACAATTTGTGATAGCTTGATAGTAATTTTTTTATTAATTGATTATAATTAGGATGCTCTTGAAACATTATTTTTGCTTTAAGAGCATCCCATAAAAAATTAAGAGAGGAAATATTATTTATTATGAATAATTCAGATTTATTATTAAAAAAGAAAATGTTTTGAGATATAAATATATTTTTGAATGTGGAGGAGATGTTGTGGAAAAAAATAAAGAAGAAGATTCTAAAAGAGGAAAAACAAAAAAGCAGATGAGATGGTCAATCTTCTTTTTTTTATTTGGTTTTTTAATTATGATTTTTTGTGCTATTCTACAGGATAAAAAGGTTTTTGCGGATGAATTATTAATCGCAATAAGTGTGATTGGTTTTCTTGTATGTGCATTTATTTCATTAAGTTTAGCGGTTATGGCACATCCATATTGGGTAGGAATGGAAGCGGAAAAAATATATGAATTTTATGCTGAAAAGGAGTTAGGATATTTTCCTTTAACAGACAGTAGTACGCTTGAAAAGAGACTTTCCGAACTAAAATTTAAATATATAAAAGAAGGGTTGTATAGAAAATGGAATTTCATTTTTTCATTATACAAAGATCATATTTGTTATTATATTCGT
>NZ_JAYMNS010000071.1:0-2104 GCF_036941035.1 Candidatus Merdisoma sp. JLR.KK006
GGAGCTTCCTGTATACTTTAAAGAGTAAAGGGAATTGACTCAAAAGAATACCTCAAGTAAATTTAGATTATTACTGACCCGACAGTTGGTAAAATCAAAAAACACAAGAGGTATTCAAGATGAATGTTAAAACAAAAAAAGCAAAAAAGCAAGTAAATGTAGAAAATCAGACAATTAATCTTTTGTCAAAAGAAGAACTGAGCAAGAAAATAGAGGTGGTAGAAAAAGAACTGAGATCCTATACCTGGCGGGAACTGGAAACAAACGGTAAGTTTGCCAAGAACGACAAACTCTCTTTCATTACTGATGACATGCTTATAGTAGGATGCGATATAGGCAGTGAGACTCATTATATCAGGGCAATTGATGTCAGAGGAAGGGAATTAAGCCGTGGAGCATTTGAATTCAGCAATGATTCAGAAGGCTTTGAGAATGCCAAGGCATGGGTGCTGGCACTTGCGGCAAAAAATGATAAGAGACAGATAGTGCTGGGTCTTGAACCGACGGGCCACTACTGGTTTGCGTTGGCTGCATGGATGATTTCAAACGGAATCAGCGTTGTCCAGGTAAATCCATATGCTGTAAAGCAGAGCAAAGAAATCGAAGATAACAGTCAGCTCAAGGATGACAGAAAAGATCCCAAACTGATTGCCAATCTTGTGAAAGATGGCAACTATGGAATGCCATATCTTCCGGAAAAAGTCTACGCAGATATGAGAAGGCTCTCCATGTTCAGGGGCCAGCTTACCGAAGACAGGATACGAAATATCAATCGTCTCCATCGGGAACTGAAAATCTATTTTCCGGAATACATGGACGCATTTGGAAAACTAGATGGTGCATTCACACTGGAAATACTGAACGTATCAGCCATCCCATCGGATATCGCGGCACTGGGCGTGGAAGGCATAAAAAATATCTGGCATGACGCAAAGCTAAGAGGACGCGGTTACAGCAGAGCCGGTGAGATTGTGAGTTACGCAAAGAAAAGTGTGGGGCTTAAGGATGGGGTTGGTGTAGGCAGGGAGGCAGTGAAATGGTATGCAGAACAGATTCTGAAGTTGGATGAGCAGCTTGCAGCGGTTGAAAGTGCCTTGCACAAGAAATGCATGGAAATACCTTATGCAGAAAACATACTGGCAATCAATGGAGTAGGCGAAAACATACTGGCTGGAATACTGGCAGAGATGGGAGATGTCAGCAGGTTTGATGATGTGAAGGAAATCCAGAAGCTAAGCGGGATGGGTCTGGTAGCGTGCAGTTCCGGTAAGCATAAAGGACAAACAAAGATCAGCCACAGAGGACGCAAGAGGCTCCGGTACTGGTTGTTCCAGGCAGCAAAGTCAGCGGTGTCGCACGCAGATGAATACAAGCAGCTGCATGAGTATTACAAAACACGGCTCAACAATCCATTGAAAAAGATGGAGTCACTGATTGTGATAGCCTGCAAGATTCTAAGGGTGATTTACACCATACTGAAGACAGGGACAACTTATGATCCACAAAAGCTGTTGAAGGATATCAGGCGCCCGGCATCAGCACAGGCACCATTGGCAGCATAAGAAACAAAACTACAAGTAACATAATCCAGAACTCTGTCGAATGTCTGACAAAAGGCATCGGAGACTGGACAGGGTTCTGGAACAGAAACCCGTAAACGATGGAGTCCGAAACGGACTACATCTGCAAAGGACCAACAGGAAACAGTAGTGGTATAGCGTCCACTGAGTAAATCAGTACCACGACAGGTGAATGCAGGTCAGTAACAATCAAACATAAAAACAAGAGCTGTAGCCGGCGTCGGTTTTTTCCGTGGGGCATGACCCCGTCTAGGAGCTTGGCTGGCACTCAGTGTATGGTAGATGGGACGAAGGAAGTTGGGACACGATCCCCTTAGACACGGAAGGTTCATCATCATAGTTGATCAGAGGGAAATAGCCTTTATAAAGCAAAAAAAAGGGATGTTTTATTAGCTATATCTGTTTATCAACTATTCGGTACATGATACTACGATATCCATCACTCCCGGCTCTGTTTTTGAGGTAAATAAAAATCGTCAAAGCCAGTAAAATCAATAGATTTGGGCTTGACAGAATAGGAAGGA
>NZ_JAYMNS010000072.1:0-1950 GCF_036941035.1 Candidatus Merdisoma sp. JLR.KK006
ATAGCTTTTACTCCCGGCAGGACGGCCATCCCTATTTACCAGCACGGGCGTTTCATCCGCCTGCATTACATGGTAATCATACATTTTTTCATGCAGGTAATCATAAAGGACTGCAAGGTAGCGATCCGCACACTGAATCGTCCAGTTCGCCATGTTCTGCCTGGAAATGTGCAGACCGTAACGTTCAAACTCCTGCTCCTGGCGGTAAAGAGGCACCGCATTGACATATTTGGCGTTCATTATGGCCGCTTCCAGCGAGGGGGACACGAGGCTTCCCCTTAACAGGCACTCCGGATGTGGCGACTTTACGATCTCATCCGTCTTCTTCCCTGCATATACTTTCACATGATGTTCCTCTACTTCGACTTTTGCCGGGGTAAAACCATATCTGCGGTACACTTCGTCAGGGAGCTGCTTCCAGCCTTCTTTTCCGAACAATCCTTCCAATTCTGCTTCCGTCATGGAATGTTCGACCATCACGACCGGCAATCCTTCCAGATCTTCTTCCCGCTTTCCCTGTTTCTTTTTCGGTTTCCGGCGGGGTACGGTCTCTGAGGTTTCACCGGTCTCTTCGTCAGCCACGGCTTCGGGTTCGTTAAAAAATACAATCTTTCCGTCCATTTCCATGAAGGAGATCTGTTCATCAGGTTCGTGCTTTTCAGATGAACTGCCGAAACGGTGCCTTTTTAAATCCGCTACCTGCTCCAGCACCAGCTGGAGGTTGTGGTCGATCCGCTTAAGCTGCTCCTGCTGTGACAGGAACAGCTGGATGATCGTTTCCTTGTCAAGGCTGTTCAGTTTTTCTTCCGTATATTCCAAAGCCATGCCGCCGCCTCCTGATATTCATGCCCCTATTATACCAGAAATCCGCATTTTTTGCGAATCGGTTCCCCAGCGGCATCCGTCATAATGCCCATGCCTCTGGCTGCGGGTTATAGCTTGTGATGAGCAGATTTTTATGGAGGCTTTCAAATGACACGAATCCATATGACGCCCGCCTGACATGCTTTTCCGCCGTTCACGGCTGGTTGTATACTGCCGGAATGCACAAGCCCCGGAAATGGCGGAACCATTCAGAAATTTCTCTGTTTTGCACAATGTCATCCCATATATTCCGGTGGTTCCACCGGCCTGACAGACTTCTTTGGTGTGATTGTCAGCCCTTCCATCAGCCAGCGGAACTGCTGCTGCGTCAATGAACGTACTTCCTCCGGACTGCGGGGCCATTGGAACCGGCTTTCTGAAAGTCTCTTGTATAATAAGAGCCATCCGTCCCCTTCCCATACGAGACCTTTGATGCGGTCCGTGCGCCGTCCGCAGAAAAGGTAAAGGGTATCCGGCACGTAGGGCCTGCTGCCAGTCTGTGCCTCCACCAGCGCCGCCAGCCGATCCATTCCCGCCCGCAGATCCGTGTACCCGCAGACGATATAAACGGCTTTAAAACACGTGGCGTCATTCAACATGCCGCACCACCTTAAGAACATCTGCCAAAAGGGACATGGACGTGGATTCTGCCACATGGATGGAGAACCCTTTTATGGAAATATCCAGTCTCGGCCGTAGGTTTCTGCCAATCTGTTCCTGGTGTTGTAAAAGTTCGGGCTGAACAGGAACCATCTGCTGTGCAGGCATTTCCGCCCGGACAGCTTCCAGGCAGGCCTTTCTTACACGGCGGAGCCGGTAATAATAATTCGCTTTTGTAATGCCGTGACAGGCACACCAGCTGACAATGCTCATGCCGGCCGGGCGACTCTGGCAGTCCCGGATCTGTGCGGCCCATTCCCGGAGGCGGCACTGCTCAGCCACCACGCTTGTTTCTGAACTCATAGACTTACCTCCTGATAGGGGTATCAAAAGTTGAAACTTAACTTTTGATACTCGTGATACAAATATAGTCTATTATCACACATTTTTCCCTTGCAGTCGAGGTACGTACTATCTACCGTTTAC
>NZ_JAYMNS010000073.1:0-1938 GCF_036941035.1 Candidatus Merdisoma sp. JLR.KK006
CCTGACTTTGGTATCAGACATTAAAAAATGGCGTTAGTTTATGAAAATAGTAAAAGCTGTTGCATTTCGGTGCAGCAGCTTTTTGTGATAGGATTATTAAAATTTGTGGTTCAGAATTGATTTTATCTGTGTTTCCGTAAGATAATAATTCGTCAAGGGTAACTTTAGCTTTCGTGCCAATTCATGAATAAAGCTTGTTGACCTTGTTGTATTTATATATTTGTTCTCCCCCCTTATCACTTTAAAATCTCTTATAAATTCAAATATATCCGAGGTTGAATATTCGTTTTCAAGGATCTTAAACTGGAAAAGGCGTTCCAGCAGCACGGTCAGGTAACAGATTAGAAAGTGTCCTTTTATTGTTTCTTCTTTCCGCAGGAATACCGGGCGTGCATCCAAATCGGATTTCATGATCTTAAAGGATTCCTCGATCCTCCATAAATTGTGATACGTATTGTAGATGTCGGAATCTTTCATTTCCGTTTCGGAGGTTACCAAAAGGTTGTATCCGGCAAATTTCAGGTCTTTGTCGATTGCTTCCTGGTTCATGGATACGGACGCCTTTTTCCCGGAACGATCCGTAAATTTCACATATTTCCCCGCCTCGCCAAACTCGGCCTTTTTCGCTTGTGAGGCGGTCAGGGCCCTGGCTTTCTCAACCATGCGGTTTATTTCATATCTCTTCTTTGCGGCAAGGGAGGGATTATAAGTCAGCAGGCGTTTTTCACGCAGTTTTATCACATGTTCCTTTCCTTCATGCTCCACCTTGTAAGGGAATGAGTCAATGCACGATTTATAGCGGTATAAAAGCTTCCCGTTTTTATTTCTTACGTCCGTGAAGCCGTCCTCTAACAATACCCAGGTTTTTTCCGTTTCGGGAAGTCCTTTGACGGATTTGGAAAAAAGGTACCCATCGCCGCTTTTTTTAGAAGATGCGATGTTTTTAGCACAGTTGAGCCCCTTGTCGGCCACATGAATGGTTTTCCCGGTAATGTTATGCTGTGCCTTCAACTGGTCGATCACATCCCTTAAAACCGGTTTTTCAGATTCATTTCCCGGATACATTTTCATGCCGATGGGGATTTGATTGCCGTCCAGCAATAATCCAAGGCCGACAATCGGCTCTTTTTTATTTTCCTTGCTGGGTCCCTTTTTCCGAAAATCATCCTCCCTGTCAATCTCGAAATAAAAGTTTGTGCAGTCAAAGTAAGTTTTGGAAGTATCCGTTTTGAAAAAGGCATTGGTCCGAACGGTGAATATTTCAATGAATTTTTCATAATCGTTTCCAAGGAAGGCCAGGCCGTGCAGGAGCTGGTCGTAAGAAAAATGAACGGGGTCGTACAGATTTGGAAGGACTTCATGGAAGGTCTTGTATTTGCTGCATGGATGTACGGC
Organism: Candidatus Merdisoma sp. JLR.KK006; assembly: GCF_036941035.1. Taxonomy (NCBI): domain Bacteria; kingdom Bacillati; phylum Bacillota; class Clostridia; order Lachnospirales; family Lachnospiraceae; genus Candidatus Merdisoma; species Candidatus Merdisoma sp. JLR.KK006. The sequence continues at coordinate 1,396 of NZ_JAYMNS010000073.1, forward strand.
CCTGGCATAAATCAAGGAGGACAGAAGTTCGTAAAGATCATAGGAAAAGTCGTTCGTAAGTTTAAAATAATCGACATATTTTTGGATATGCATTTTTTCAAGGAGAACCTTGAGAGGAAAATAGCCAAGATAATGAAGGGGTGAGACTTCGGATATTTTAGGCACACCGGCCTGGGCCTTTTCCAGGTTTAGAGCATCCACTTCTTTTTGAAAGTGGGCGATGGGGTCGGGAATGCCCTTTTGAATCCAGGTTTCGACGGAACCAAGAGATTTGAAACATTTGTGAGCGGTGCCGTGCTTTTCATGACTATAAAAGCTTTCGTCAATAGAGAGATAGGTCCGCCCTTTGAGTTTTGTTTTCTTTAAGTAAAAAGCCATAGTAGAATCCTCCGTAAATAACGCCACTAACGCCATTATTATAACATAGAAAAAATAAAAATGCAAGAGTTATGAGAAATAAAAAAAGCCTTATTTCAAGGCGTTTAAAAAGGGTTGAATATACGGTTTGCTTCGAAAGAATATGGTGTTAACTGCTAAAGACGG
>NZ_JAYMNS010000074.1:0-1891 GCF_036941035.1 Candidatus Merdisoma sp. JLR.KK006
GGAGCTTCCTGTATAATTCAAGTATAGGGAATTCCAAGAAAGAAGGTTGAGAAAAAAATACCTCAGAGTAAAATAAGATTACTGACTTGCAGGTTAGTGAAAATCTTATTGAACAGAGAGGTATCTAAAATGAATTGTAACACACAAAACGCAAAAATTGCATCCATAACTGAAAAAACTTTGATTGTTGGAATCGATGTAGGAAGTGAAACCCACTATGCCAGGGCATTCGACTGGCGCAACTATGAATATACCAGAAAGCCACTGGAATTCAGTAACACAGAGACAGGGTTCCAGACATTCAAAGCATGGATGGAGGATATAGCGGCGAAACACGGTAAAACTGCTGTAATACCGGGTATGGAGCCGACAGGACATTACTGGTTTGCCCTGGGGAAATTCCTGCAGGACAGCGGGATGAGGCCTGTGCATGTGAATCCCCACCACGTGAAAAAATCAAAAGAACTGGATGACAACAACCCCAACAAAAATGACCGTAAAGACCCAAAGACGATCGCTGCGCTTGTCAACGAGGGACGGTTCTCGTACCCTTACATACCAACCGGTATCTATGCAGAGATCAGGAGCCTGTCAAACCTGCGCTTCCAGACGCAGGAGGAGCTCACGAGGATCAAGAACCGCCTGGCCAGATGGTTCGCCATCTACTTCCCTGAATATAAAGACGTTTATGGGGATTTGAAGGCGGTGAGCGGGAGGATGGTGCTGAAGGAGGCACCGCTGCCGGAGGACATCAGAAAACTGGGGGTGGAAGGTGTGAACCGGATATGGAGGAACGCAAAGCTCAGAGGCGCCGGAATGAAGAGGGCAAAGACCCTGGTATCGGCAGCGGGGCACAGCGTAGGAAGTAAGGAAGCACCGGGAGCGGCAAGGATGGAACTGAAGAACCTGCTCAACGACATGGATGTATATACCTCAAGGCTGGAGGAGCTTCTCGTGAAAATAGAGGAAAAGCTGAAAGAAATCCCATATGTTGATAAACTGATGGGAATTAAGGGGATCGGCCTGGCAACAGTCAGCGGATTCATTGCGGAGGTGGGAGACATTGGACGTTTTGACAACCCAAAGCAGTTACAGAAGCTGGCGGGATATGCGATTGTGGCGAATGATTCGGGGAAGCATAACGGCGAAAGCCGGATCAGTTACAGGGGAAGGAAACGCCTGAGGTATGTGCTGTATGAAGCAGCGATATCCTTGATTGGGAAGAATGCAGAGTTCAGGGCAATACATGAGTATTACCGGACACGTAAAGAAAACCCATTAAAGAAGATGCAGTCTGTCGTAGCGGTAGCGTGTAAGGTTCTGAGGGTATTCTACACGATACTGACAAAAGGTGTAGACTATGATGCCGGAAAACTGATGGGCGACATCAGGAGACCACAGATCCAGGCAGCGTAATAAACGAACATAAACCACAAGCAGGCAATGCCCTGTCATAGTTGGGTTGAACTTTCAAAAATTTTGATTGAGGGTTGAATCCAGCTGTGACAGGAAAGCTGGAAAGTATGGGGAACAATCCGGGAAAACGTCCACCGAAAGGTGCCGGTGAGGGAAGCATACGGGACAGGTCAGTAAGACTTATAACAAAGAATGAGCCGGTAGTCGGCAGGAATATTATCCATAGGGCATGACCCTGTAAAGGAGCTAAGCTGACACCCTGGTTATGGACAGGCGGGACGAAGGAAGTTAGGACCCGGCAGAGATGCTGGTGATCCTGGTAGACACGGGAGGTACGCTGCCGTAGAAGGAGGGGCATACACAAGGCCATGTAGAGCGGAAACGGAAGACGTTCTACTTTGTATACCCAACACCTCTATTTTCGTACCAGATACAAAGAAATGTCCATTATCTTGGCTCATTCATCTGAGATATA
>NZ_JAYMNS010000075.1:0-1843 GCF_036941035.1 Candidatus Merdisoma sp. JLR.KK006
CGTTGGAAAAATAAATAATTATTTACTAATATATCTGCTGTTATAATTGGTGCAAGAGGAAATTTGAATATGGAAAATAACGAAAAAATAGATATGGATTATGTGCGTGATTTATATAACAATATGGAAAATATATGGCCAGAAGATGATCTCTGGTATACATATACTCATAATAAAATTGTTGATTATGTCAATAATTATATAAACATTAATGATTTTACTAAACAATCACGCATCCTAAATGTTGGTTCTGGCGGAAATACATATAATATTCCGGGAATACAATATCATACGGATATAGCCTATGAAAAGATTAAAAATGTTCCAAATTCTTATTTGACTAGTGCTGAATCTTTACCATTTCTAAATGAATTTTTTGATGGCGGTATATGTGTAGGATCTGTAATTAATTATTGTGATCCTTATAAAGTCATAGGAGAAATATCACGTACTTTGAAACCAAATACTACTTTTATTTTAGATTTTGAACAAAGTAAGAGTTTTCAATTCATCAATACGCCCGACTTTAACTCTGATACTGCAATAATACAATCATTTAATAGTGGAAATGAAGATAGAATATGGGTTTTTTCAGAAAAATATATTTGTAATATTATAAAAACATTTGGGTTTGAAATAAAGACAAAGCAATACTTCCATATACTTAGCCCATTACTATATAGAATAACTAAAGATGAACAGTATGCGGCAAAATTTTCAACCTATGATAAATATTTAAAACATATTCCTTATATTAAACATATTTCATGCAATATTATTTTAACAATGCAAAAAGTTTAGAAAAAACAGGCAATTTTTCGATAATCTTTGCAGCTTTACTATCTGATAGTGCAACAAAAGTTAAAATAACAAATAGAATGGCTATTGCAACAATTGCTATTGTAGTTAGTTGAATGTTTAATTCTTTCGAAAAAAACAAAATAAGAAAAGTAAGCACTAAAATTATACTTGCATATATAAATGATTTCTTTATATATTTTTGCGATAAGTTTTCTGGAATGACTGCTCTATCTGAAGAAGTACTAAAAGCCATCGGATAACCATTAAGTAAAATCTTGCTATTCTCTATGGTTGCATTTATTTCTTCTATATTTTTTATAAGATTATCATGATTTGTGTTTGATTCATCACAATTTTTCCAAAATGGAGCATCCCATATTTCATAATATTGGAAATAAATGGCTTTAACAAGCGACATATAAGTTTCACTTTTTAATTCAAAATTTGCTTGATCTTTTTGATATAACATAAGCAATGCTTCTTTTCTGCTTTCAGCATTATTAGTTTCTAATTGTGGATGTATGTAAAGCGCATTTATCACCTTAAAATTTTCTAATTCATATATTCGAATATCTTCTTTGTGAATCTTTGTTTGATTAAATCGGCATAAAATTTCTTTAGTTATAAAGTCATAATCTATTCCTAGCTTATCAATATAATTAATAATTAAATGATAAAAAGCATAAAAAGCACTATTAGATTTATATTGATTATCTAAAACAATATAATCAATTGCTAATATACGCACCTCTTTTATATAAGCCAATTCGGCATAACCGATAACTTGATTATTTAAAAGCAATGCAAAGAAGAATGGCGTACATCCCGAAAAGTTTTCTATGTGATTTATCCAATATGTTATTTCATTTGTATTAGTTTTTTGGTCATGTGTAATATTTTGTGAATATATTCTGAGTGCATTATAAAACTCATCAGATTTTGTATCTATTAAAGGTTTTAATCTATATTTTAATTGTACATCGATATTTTTATCCATATTATTATATCCCTTTTGTAATTAAATAATACCTTATTTCCAACA
>NZ_JAYMNS010000076.1:0-1674 GCF_036941035.1 Candidatus Merdisoma sp. JLR.KK006
GGACAAGGCTCCCAGCACCGAGGAGAATGTGCTCTGTTCCCTGGATGGCGAGATCGTCTCGTTCATGGAGCTTTTTGACCGCATCTTTCAGGAATATCCACGGCTTTTGTCGGACAGCCATTACAGGCAGAATCTCATCCAGATCATGCAGAAAATGAAGCAGTATATCGCAGACATCGAAGGAGGGCGCACAGAATGAACAGCAAGGACCTTTTTTGCCGGGAGCTTCCCATCAACAGCGCAGAGCTGAAGATACCCCGCACTACTTATCAGCGTGAACTGAACGAGGACCGGGTCCGTAGGATCGCCGCCGAGTTCGATGAGCGTATCGCCAACGAGCCGAAGGTGAGCTGCCGGGACGGCCGCTACTATGTGTTCGATGGCCAGCACACCATCGCCGCCCGGAAACTGCTCAATGGTGGGCGGGACCTGTCCATCCGCTGCAAGGTGTTCTACGGCCTGACCGAGAGCGATGAGGCGCTGCTGTTCGCCCAGCAGACGGGCGCGTCCGCCAGCCTGACCGCCGGGGCGAAGTTCCGGGCGCTGGTCTACGGCGGCGATGAGGACGCTATGGCGTTCCTGAAAGCAACAGAAGCTGTGGGCCTCTATGTGGACTACAAGCAGACCAGGGGCGCGAAGCGGCTGGCCTGCATCAGCACCGCTTTCGGGCTGTTCCAGAAGGTCGGGGGCGGGGTGTACCGGGAGGCGATGCAGGCCATCGTGGATGCCTGGAAGGGCGACCCGGACTCCCTCCGGGCTGAGACGGTGCAGGGCGTGGTGGAGTTCGTGGACCTCTATCGCGGGGAGTACAGCCGCAAACGGCTGGTGACACGGCTGCGCCAGGTAGACCCGGTGGTGATCTTCCGGGAGGGTCGGGCCATGACGAGCCTGCCGGGATACAAGCGGTATCTGTACCAGGTGTACCGCATCTACAACGGCTCCAGCGCAAAGACCGCCCTGCCGATGAAGTTTTGAAAAATCTGGGAGAAGCGTCTGCCTTTTGGGGCGGGCGCTTTTCTCTGTTCTATGAAAGGTTGTCCTTTCCATAAGATGTTGAAAAGGACAGAACAGTTGGAGGTGCTTTGCCATGACAGAAGGGATGAAAGACATCGACCTCCGCAAGGTGGACAGATCGACGCTCCGTGACCGCAGCACAGTCCGCATTGACCCGGAGGCATCCACGGAGGAGCGCATCCGGGCATGGATAGAACAGCTTGGCAACCCCTATGTCTATCTGGACGGCGGCGTGGTCGTGAAGCTGAGTTTTGCGGACAAAGGCGAGACCATCGAGGACCGCATCAACTCCCTTTACCTTGCCGGGGCCTGACATCCTTAACAAACCGGGTGATCCGGCGCTACAATGTGCTTGGGTCAAAAAAAGGAACTGCATCACAAGGTCTGCGGCTTTGTGTTCCGTTCCCATACGGGACAGAGCCTTCGGTTTTCTGAGAGACAGCAAGGAGGTTCAAAATGTCCGACAAGATTTATAAGACCGGCATCTATGCCCGGTTATCCAGAGAGGATGCTGACCGGATGGAGTCCAACAGCATCCAGAGCCAGCGGGCTATCTGTCTGGCTTACATAGAGAGCCATGACGACCTTGAGCTGGTGGACACCTACATCGACGATGGGGAGACCGGCAGCAACACAGACCGCCCCGGCTTTCAGAGGATG
>NZ_JAYMNS010000077.1:0-1592 GCF_036941035.1 Candidatus Merdisoma sp. JLR.KK006
ACTCAAACTTCGCACTTGAATAAGTACCTATGCACCTTGAAAATTCAATAATAACTGACATAAAAATAGCATGAAACCGTCTGGTTTTGATATAATTGAGTTGTTCAGAAACAATCATATATCCGGAGGCTCATGCTATGAATAAAAGTATAACACAAGACAATCAAAATGATAACCAGATTTCGAAATCTATCAGAAGATTTTTTACACGGTTTCATCTTTCTTCTGCATTGAAAACTGCTAATGCCTACAAAAAGAAGGGAATTTCTGCAGCACTGATTTTTCAGTATCTGTTTCTTTTGATATTTTCAAACAGAAGTATGTATATGAACCTGCTGATTGGAAAAGACTCACCGGATTTTGCAAAAGATACGGTTTATCGTTTTATGAAAATGCTCCAGATTAACTGGATTCGGTTCACAACGGTTTTATCCAGCCGAATCATTAGGGATGCCATTGCTCCACTTGATTCCGCAGACCGTGTCAACGTACTGATCATTGACGATTCCATGTTTGAACGTAACCGTTCCAAAAAAGTGGAACTTCTTGCAAAGGTATATGACCATGCAAAACATTGTTATAAATTTGGTTTTCGCATGCTTACATTAGGCTGGTCAGACGGAAGCACTTTTCTCCCGGTCAACAGTGTCCTTCTCTCCACCGAAAATAAAAAGAACAGAATCAATGAAGCAAAGGAAACGGATAAAAGAACGGTTGGATATAAGCGCCGTATGCTTGCTGTCAAGAAAGGAACGATCGCCATGCTGGAACTTTTAAAATCTGCTAAAAAGGCTGGTATTCCGGCTAAATACGTTCTGTTTGACAGCTGGTTCTCTTCTCCAAGCTCTCTTCATGCTGTCAAAGAAATCGGATATGATGTAATTGCAATGGTAAAGAAAACACCTAAAATGTTCTTCCGGTATAACAGCGAAGATATGCCGCTGACAACTATTTACAAGAAAAACAGGAAACGGCGTGGACGTTCCCGGTATCTGCTTTCCGTCATGGTAGATGTTGTAAAGGAAGGAAAAACCATCCCTGCCAAAGTGGTCTATATCCGTAACAAAAACAAGAGAAAGGAATATCTTTGTCTCATTTCCACAGACGTGAGTCTGAGTGAAGAAGAGATTATCCGCATTTATGGAAAACGTTGGGATATTGAAGTATTCTTTAAAGTCTGCAAGAGCTATCTTAATCTAAGTAAAGAATGCAGATCCCTATCTTATGATGCAATGACTGCCCATACAGCAATCGTTTTTACAAGATATATGATGCTTTCCCTGGAGAACCGGGAATCTAATGATACCCGTTCTATGGGGGAACTGTTTTTATACTTTTCTGATGAGATGTCTGATATCACATGGATACAGGCTTTTCAAATACTGCTTCAAATGTTCAGAACTCTGCTTGTGGATCAGATAGATATATCTGATGAAAAAATCGACGAGCTGGTAAAAGCATTTATGGATGCAATACCTGCACTTTTAAAATCGAAGCTGCAAGTGGCATAATTGACTGAACATTGACAACTAAATACTGCCAGATATTGAATTTTCAAGGTGCATAGCTAAAATCTATGTGCGAAGTTTGAG
>NZ_JAYMNS010000078.1:0-1538 GCF_036941035.1 Candidatus Merdisoma sp. JLR.KK006
TGGGTTTGCAATTGTTATTTTCTGGCCTATACTATAAGCAACGGCAAAGATCGGTGTTATTTTGGGCCTGTAGCCCGTTAACTAAACTGATTTTTGGCTTCCTCATTTGCACCACCATCTGTCCAGCTGTTTGTGCAGCAAAAGGACGTACAGTAAAATGATAAGAGACAGGAAGCCATGCCGTAAATTCTTCCAGGAGGTGTCACTATGGAAAAAGTTTACGACAAATGTTGTGGTATTGATGTTCACAAAAAACTCATCGTGGCCTGCTTTAAATGCGGAAAAAAGCAGGAAGTACGGGAGTTTGGCGCAACAACCAGGGAGCTTCTTAAGCTTGCCGACTGGCTGGGCAGCGGCGGCTGTGAAATGGTCGCCATGGAAAGCACAGCTTCTTATTGGAAGCCTCTTTATAACATCCTTGAATCTTCCGGCCTGAATGCCATGGTTGTAAATGCGCGCCACATGAAAGCTGTGCCGGGACGCAAAACAGATGTCAAGGATGCAGAATGGATTGCTGACCTGCTCCAGCACGGCCTGCTCCAGGCCAGTTATATCCCGGATAAGGACCAGCGGGAACTCAGGGAGCTTGTCCGTTACCGCAAAAGCCTGGTCGGGGAGCGCACCAGGGAACTCAACCGTCTCCAGAAAATGCTGGAGGGTGCCAATATCAAGCTTTCTGGCACAGTATCTGACATTAACGGAAAGAGCGCCAGAAGCATCCTGGAGTACATCCTTACCGGAGAGTCCTTTGATGATGCCAAGTACGATGAAATGTACGGCAATAAGATAATCGCCCACAATCTCAAAGCGACAAAGGAGCAGATTATTGATGACCTGAATGGCATCATGTCCCCGCTGCAGCGGAAAATGATGCGTACGCTGCTGAAGCATCTCGATGAGCTGAACAGCCATATCCATGAGCTGGATGATGACATTGACAGTTTCATGAAGCCAGAAGAAAAGCAGGCTTCCGCAGCGATCCAGGATGTCACCGGCATAGGCAACACCAGCGCACAGGCAGTGATCTCCGTCATAGGCACAGACATGGGGCGCTTTCCGGATGATGCGCACATTGCTTCATGGGCGGGGCTGTGCCCCGGTGACAATGAAAGTGCCGGGAAACGGAAATCCGGGAAAACCCGTAAGGGAAATGCCCTTTTGCGGGAGACGCTGGTCAACTGTGCACATGCTGCAGTAAAAAACAAGAAATCCTATTTCTACGCACAGTTTATGAGGATAAGTGCGCACCGTGGAAAGAAACGTGCATATGTGGCTGTTGCACATTCCATGTTGGTCGCAATATACCATATCCTGAAGGATGGTGTGGTTTTCAAGGATCTGGGTGCTGATTACTATAATCAATTCAATAAGGAACGCAAGATTAAAGCGTACCTGAAAAAGCTGAAAGCGTTAGGCTGGGAAGATTCTGCCGCAGGACAACCTGCCTAATCATACATGAGAGTCTAAAAGACTCAAAAATATACTATAGGGGTAGTCTGCGCTTTTTTAGCTAAAACAAAGGTTAGGTTTCACAGTAA
>NZ_JAYMNS010000079.1:0-1473 GCF_036941035.1 Candidatus Merdisoma sp. JLR.KK006
CACCAGCGGTCAGTCCATCCCGGTCCTCTCGTACTAAGGACAGCTCCTCTCAAATATCCTGCGCCCACGCCGGATAGGGACCGAACTGTCTCACGACGTTCTGAACCCAGCTCGCGTACCGCTTTAATGGGCGAACAGCCCAACCCTTGGGACCTGCTACAGCCCCAGGATGCGATGAGCCGACATCGAGGTGCCAAACCACTCCGTCGATGTGAACTCTTGGGAGTGATAAGCCTGTTATCCCCAGGGTAGCTTTTATCCGTTGAGCGATGGCATTCCCACTTAATACCACCGGATCACTAAGTCCTACTTTCGTACCTGCTCCACCCGTCGGTGTCACAGTCAAGCTCCCTTCTGCCTTTGCACTCTTCGAATGGTTTCCAATCATTCTGAGGGAACCTTTGAGCGCCTCCGATACCCTTTCGGAGGCGACCGCCCCAGTCAAACTCCCCGCCTGACATTGTCCCACCGCCGGATTACGGCGGCTGGTTAGAAACCCAATACTGCAAGGGTGGTATCCCAACAGCGGCTCCATGGCAACTGGCGTCACCACTTCAATGCCTCCCACCTATCCTGTACATGCAGTACCGAATCCCAGTATCAAGCTGGAGTAAAGCTCCATGGGGTCTTTCCGTCCTGGCGCGGGTAGCCAGCATCTTCACTGGCACTTCAATTTCACCGGATGCATTGTTGAGACAGCGCTCAAATCATTACGCCTTTCGTGCGGGTCGGAACTTACCCGACAAGGAATTTCGCTACCTTAGGACCGTTATAGTTACGGCCGCCGTTTACTGGGGCTTAAGTTCAAAGCTTCGCTTGCGCTAACCTCTCCCCTTAACCTTCCAGCACCGGGCAGGCGTCAGCCCATATACTTCACCTTTCGGTTTCGCATAGACCTGTGTTTTTGCTAAACAGTTGCTTGAGCCTATTCTCTGCGGCCGGTTCTCACCGGCACCCCTTCTCCCGAAGTTACGGGGTCATTTTGCCGAGTTCCTTAACAATGCTTCTTCCGTCGGCCTTAGGATTCTCTCCTCATCTACCTGTGTCGGTTTACGGTACGGGTGCCTTACAAACAATAGCGGCTTTTCTTGACGCATGGCTCACGGACTTCCCTACTCTAATTCGGTACGCATCACGCCTTTGGCTTGACAAGCGGATTTGCCTGCTTGCCGCCTGCTTCGCTTGCACCGGCTTTTCCATTTCCGGCTCCCGCTCTCCACGCGTGTCCCCACAGTTCTGTCATAAGGCAGTACAGGAATCTCAACCTGTTGTCCATCGACTACGTCTTTCGACCTCGCCTTAGGTCCCGACTTACCCAGGGCAGATCAGCTTTACCCTGGAAACCTTAGATATTCGGCCGGAAGGATTCTCACCTTCCTCTCGCTACTCATTCCGGCATTCTCTCTTCTCAACGATCCACGGCTCCTTCCGGTACCGCTTCGTCTCGTTGACAATGCTCCTCTACCAATTGGC